>CAYZHU010000010.1:0-21312 GCA_964477585.1 uncultured bacterium | reverse complement strand
TGGTGCTTATCTCTGTGGTTGTTACTCTTCTCTTAAAGAGGGGGTTTTTCTTGAGGCTGAGGGATTTCGAAAGTCTCTTTGAAGGTCTCTGGCTTTTTCTTGAGGATATAGGTAAGCGTTCCGCCTAGGACAATGAGGCCGATCCCTACGAGAGAGCGGAAACTGAGAGGTTTTTCAAAAAAGACCCAGCTCACGAAGCCGGCATAGACTGTAGAGATGTAGCCGAGAGGGGAAAGATAAGAAGCTGTCCCAAATCGGTACGCGGTGGTAAGGAGAATTTGGGCAGTTGCTGTCGCAAGTCCAATCCCAATTGCCTGCGCCCACTCCCAAGAAGTAGGTTGAACCCAGTAGATCCAAGCAAAAGGAAAACTAAAAATCGATCCGATGAAAAAATAGTAGAAAAGCGTTCTCGACATAGGCTCTTGCTTCAAATTGAGGAGCCGGATCGCGCAAAAGGCAATCGCTGAAGCTATCCCTGCAAAAAGTCCGAAGAGAAATCCAAGCTGAAAGATCTGACGGCTCGGATTCAAGATCACCGCAACGCCGATAAATCCAACGATGATCGACCACCAAATGTGGAGAGAAATTTTCTCCTTCATCCAGATCCACCAAATAAACGGGACAAAGAAGGGAGCGGTGTAGTTGAGGATGGTAGCGTCAACGAGATTGAGGAACCGGATCGCTAGAAAATAGAGATAGTAGCTGAAGACTCCGATCACATCGCGGATGAGGTGGATCGGGAATTCATTGGTCTTGAGGCGGCCTATCCCTTTTCGCAAAGCAATAGGGAGAATACAAATCAAACTGACGATGTTTTGGATGAAGATGATCTGAATGGTAGGAAAGCGGCTTTGAAAGTCCCAAACCAAAGAACTTGCTGTAACAAAAAATACATAGGCGATTAAACAGATCGCAATCCCTAGGCCCAAACGGTGAGGAGTCTTCTCATAGCCCATATAAAACATATAGTAACAGATTTGAATTTTGCTGTTCAGTCAATTCGAGATTTGATACATGTTTTTTAAAAAGAGGTGGCTCGCATGGATTTTGAAAAGGGAAAAGTGGAATGGCTCGAGTTCGATCTGCTGGAAGAATATCCCCACATCGCCCACGGCGTATTCCTGCGCCACGGCGGAACGAGTAAAGGAAACCAGGCGACTCTCAACTGCAGCGATGGAACCAGCAACGACCATCCCGACCATGTCAAAGTCAACCGGGAGATGGTAAAAAAAACGATCGGCGTCCCCCATCTTATTTTTCCCCATCAAACACACGGCACAAATGTCCACCGCGTCACGGCAAAGAACTTGGATAAATCCGCTCAAGCAGATGCGCTGTTTACAACTGAAAAAGGGGTAGGCCTCGCAGTCACTCATGCCGATTGTCAAGCTGCGATTTTTTATGATCCTGTACATGAAGCAGTTGGGATTGCCCATTGCGGCTGGAGAGGGAGCGCCCAAAATATCTACGCCCGCCTTGTCGACACGATGAGAAGGGATATCGGAACCCAGCCGCAAAACTTGATCGTCTGTATCTCCCCTTCATTAGGGCCTGACCATGCGGAATTTAAAAACTACAAACAGGAGCTTCCCCAAGAATTTTGGGAATTCCAAGTAAAGCCCACCTATTTCGATTTTTGGGCCATTAGCCAAAAACAGCTCGCTGCGCTCGGAATTCAAGAGAAGAACATCGAAATCACCTCCATTTGCACCGTTTGCAATCCAAAAGACTATTTTTCCTATCGAAGGGAAAAAGATACGGGGCGTCATGCAACAGTCGTTGCATTGAAAGCTTAACTTCTTCAATATAGGCGCATGGAAATTGCGAATTTGCGCCTCAACGGTTTGAAGAGGATCCGTCCGAAAGTCCATCGAGACGAACGGGGATTGTTTTTTGAGGCCTACAAGAAAAGCTTTGTTGAACTCCCTAGCCTTTTTATCCAGGATAATCTCTCCTCCTCGAAGAAAGGGACGATCCGAGGGCTCCATTACCAGTCTGATCCAGGGCAGGCAAAACTTGTCTCTTGCATCCAGGGAAAAATCTGGGATGTCGCAGTCGATATTCGAAAAGATTCCGATACATTTGGAGAATGGGAGGCCATCTTCTTAGATGACCAAGATTTCTGCCAGCTCTACATTCCGGTAGGATTTGCCCACGGTTTTTGCGTCCTCAGCGAAACGGCAACGGTCCTCTATAAAATCAGCTCCCCCTACAACCCCGCTACTGAATGTTCCATCCGGTGGGATGATCCAGACCTAAACATCCCTTGGCCTATCCGCTCTCCTGTTCTCTCATTACGCGATCAACAGAGTCCCTTTTTTAAAGAGGTGTTTCATGGTGCTTTGGATTCCAGGCGTTAAAGGGTTCGTCGGCTCTGCTTTTGCAAAAGCGGCGAGGGGCCATTCTATCGGTACCATGCGGGAGACAGTCGATATCTCTAATTTGGCTGCGGTCCGCGACTTTGCCAGAAAAAATCCCGGGATCACTCACATTGTGAATTGCGCCGCTTTTTCTGGGGTCGACCAATCTGAAACAGAGACAGAAAAGGCCCATCTTGCCAATGCTGTAGGACCCGAAAATCTCGGCCTTGTTGCGCGTGAAATCGGAGCGCGGCTCGTCCACCTCTCCACAGATTACGTCTTTCAAGGAGATCTCCATCGTCCTCTTACCGAATTGGATCTGGTCAATCCTCCCAATACTTATGGGAAGACCAAGCTCGAGGGAGAAATCCGCCTAAAGAAAGTCTTTCCAGAGGCGTGCATTATCCGTGTTTCCTGGGTCTTTGGACAGGGTGGAAAAAATATCCTCTGCAAACTCTTTGAGCTTCTTCAAACGCGAAAAGAGCTCCAGCTCAATTGCGACCAGTGGAGCAGGTCAACTTATGTACCCGATTTGGTCAAAGTGATCCTACAGCTTCTCGACCGTTCCGGCACTTACCATTTTGCCAACAGCGGAGCTACCACAAAATATGAGTTTGGCCTCGCAATGAAAGAGGAAGCGGAACAATTACAGATTCCCATTGTTACGGAATCGATCCTCCCAACCCCTGGTTCTGCTTTCCATTCTCCTTGCAAGCGGCCCTCCTATTCTGCTTTTGATACGACAAAAATCGAACAAGAATTACAATATAAACCTCGATCGTGGCGAGAAACTTTGAAAGAGTATTTAGAGGAACATGCACCGATTGCGCTCACTCCATAATCTCCTCGTAACAGGCGGAGCTGGGTTCATGGGCTCTGCTTTCATCCGCTTTTTACTCCGCAATCCCGATTTCACTGGAAAAATCACCAATTTCGATGCTCTCACTTATGCGGGCAACCTCGAATCGCTCTCGGGATTTCACGACCATCCCCGCTACCGGTTTATACAGGGCAATATTTTAGATCAGCCTCTCGTCGAAAAGATCCTGGAGACAGATGAGATTGATGCTATCGTCCATTTTGCTGCAGAGAGCCACGTCGACAGGAGTATCGATTCAGCTCTTCCCTTTATCGAAACCAACGTGAAAGGGACTCTTTCACTCCTCGAAGCCGTTCGGAAAATGCCCTACATCCATTTCCATCACATCTCCACTGATGAGGTCTATGGCTCTCTAGGAGAGAGCGGCACATTCACTGAGCATTCTCCTTATCGGCCTAATTCTCCCTATTCCGCCTCCAAAGCCGCCTCTGACCACCTAGTCCGGGCCTTCACCCATACCTACAATCTCTCTACTACTATTTCCCATTCGAGCAACAATTATGGCCCTTGGCAATATCCAGAAAAATTCATCCCCGTGATGATCCTCAATTGCTTGAAACGCCAGCCGCTTCCTGTCTATGGGCGAGGGGCCAATGTGCGCGACTGGGTCTATGTGGATGACCATGCTGAGGCTGTGTGGAATATTCTTCAATTTGGGAAGAAAGGGGAAACCTACAACATCGGAGGCCATTCAGAGAAGACCAACCTGGAGCTTCTCCATCTCCTCATCGACCAGATCGCGATCGAGAAGAAACAAAATCCCTCTTCCTACCATCAGCTAATCCGTTTTGTGACCGACCGTCCCGGCCATGATTTTCGCTATGCGATCGATACCGCTAAAATCGAAAAAGAGCTCCACTGGCATCCCAAAGTCTCCCTTGCCGAAGGGCTCCGCCGCACAGTTCATTGGTATGCTTATAAATAAAGCGATTTAAGAAAATGGTTCTCTCTGTGTGGCCCCTCAAGCTTACGGGCGAGCTCAACTCAAAGACGCAGAGAAACAATTTATATCTTTGCGCCTCCGCGTCTTACGCGTCTTTGCGTTAAATCTTCGCAACCACTAAAACACGGCATGGACACTTACGGGTGGTTAATTGGAACCAGGCTGTCGAGGAGTTTTTTCCGGTCGAGTTTGGCGATCCAGATCTCATGGTCTTGCCTCCCATACGCCACCCAAATGAACTCCTCATCGAACAGATAACCGCCAGGGAAGACGACTCGGACCGACCCCCAATAGCGAGGATATTCCAACCCTTTATAAAATTGCTTGCCGATGATCGGTTCGGGACTGATCCTAGTGAGATTAAAAGGGGGTTCGGCGGAATAGGTATACGCCCCCATGAAATAGTGGGGCATACACTTCCCATTGGAATGGAGGGTCGCCATCGGGATAGAAGAATGGAAAAAGGAAAGATATTCCCCTTCTGCCAAGCCGGCCAAAGCGGTCGTCCCCCCGCGGAGAGTCCCAAAGGGCCACTGAATCTCTGAGACCGCGGTAGACACCGTAAGACACATCTCCGTATTCCGAAGAG
This sequence comes from uncultured bacterium, assembly GCA_964477585.1. GTDB lineage: Bacteria > Chlamydiota > Chlamydiia > Chlamydiales > SM23-39 > CAYZHU01. The sequence continues at coordinate 16,540 of CAYZHU010000010.1, read as the reverse complement.
GATAGAATATTACGTGCGGATCGATGCTATAACTCAAAAAAAGATGCCCTTTGTATTCAAATGGGACCCAATTTTTTTCTCTCAACTCGGGGCTCTCCCCTTTATAAGTTTTGAGTTTTTCAACCCGGTTGATCGAAAAATCAATCCCATCGAATGTAACTTCGCCAGTAAAAACACGAAATCCTCCTCTGCTAAGCATCGGTTCGTCGTTATCGCTATAGATGATATAAAGGGTCTCTCCTACATAGATGAGCCTCGCGTCTTCAGCTCGGAAAGGAACTGAAGAGTTGGGCTCCCTAGTCTGCATGATCTGCGGATCGGAAATCGGAGAAAAATTTCCATCGAGCAAAATGAGGCCAATATAAGAAACATAAGGATTTTTGGCGTCAGGTATGATCCTAAAACTCAGCAAGTAAAAATCCTTCCACCGGACGATGGAAGGGTTGAAGGCGTGAGGATAGCCGGGAATATCAATTTTTTTTGTCTCCAATATAAAATCCTGCGCCCTTTCTTCTAAGTCCAGCAATGGATTTTCTTGGGCAAAAAGGAAAAACGGAATCAAAATTAAGAAGAACATTATTTATCTACACGTGGAAACAGGTACAAGACTTTTATAAAGACCCTGCTTGTCGAGTTTGGCTACCCACAGTTCATGGTCTTGCCTCCCATAAACAACCCAAACATACCGATCGTCAGTGACAAAGCCCCCAGGAAAGACCACGTGAAGCGGCTTCCATGTTTTATAGGCAGGTCCATGGTAGAAATTCTTCCCGATTATGGGGCGAGGGCTCATCCTTGTAATTTCAAATGGGGGATAGGGTGAAAATGTATAGGCTCCCATGAAATAATGGGGAATATTCAGCCCCTTCGAATGAAGGGTAGCCATGCTTTTAGAGCAATGGAAGAAAGCGAGATATTCTCCATCATCGCCGATCAAAGCAGGAGTCCCCCCACGCAAAACTCCCCAATCCCATTTGATTTTCCCAAAGCTGGAGGCGACTGTCTGGCATTCCGATTGCCCAAACAAAGGCCGAAAAATTCGATGGGGAAGGAGACTGTAGGAGAGCAAGAATTCCCCATTGTATTCAAAAGGAACCCAATTTTTTTCAGATCGATCCCATTTTTCCCCTTCAAACCAGATGAAACAATCGGATTTCACCGCATAAAAGTTTGTCCCATCAAATTGTACTTCTGCAAATAGCATCCTCCTGATCTCTCTCTCATGCCCCGTTTGCAGCACGTTGTTGTAAACGACGAAAAGACGGTTTGCTATAGAGATCAGCCGAGGATCTTGCCTTTTGGAATAACAGTAGGGATCCATGGTCCGGATATCGAGAAATTGGGGGTTTCCCTTCGGGTTGAACTCTTCATCAAGCCAGATTAAGCCGATTTGATTCGTTGCGCGTGTGGCAGGATTGTAAGTCCTAAATGTCAAAAGAAGAGACCCTTGAAACCGGATGATAGATGGATTGAACGCATCGGGATATCCCTCAATGCGGATCTGTTTTGTCTCTAAGACAAAATCTTGGGCCATCGTTTCTAAATCGATCAGCTTATCCAACTGTTCGGGGGAAAGCTGAACAGGAGGTTCCTCTTCAATGGGATTTTCAGATACATAATCGTCAATTGGAATCCCATAGAGATTTCCCAGGCATAAAATCGCAATTAAAAAGACCTTCATTCTCTAGCCTCCGTTCGAGAAAAATCAGGATAAAAAAATTCCACATCAGGCCAAAACTCAAACGGAAACGCTTCGTAGAGTTTTTGAAGATCGCACGAATAAGACACTTCTCCTCCCATTTGCAAAGCTTCTTCAACCGATTCTGCGTAGCGATAAAAAGGGCGGTTCGTCCCTAAATAATAATCTTTATATTTCAACATGGGCTCAATTTCTGATACTCGAAGCCAGCGGGCCGGGATCCCGTAGCTCTCTGCAATTACAATTCCATGAAGCGAACTCGAAATGACGAACTTACTGTCCAGAATCTTCTCAATCACCTGATCCCAAGGGTCGGTCGGATAGACGACGTGAGGATCTGTCTTGGGAAATAATTTTCTCTCTCTGTAGTGGGGAATTACAATGTAGTCGTTTTGAGGAGATTCCTTTTTCTTGAATTCAGGGAAAAAGTAGGGAAACAGAAGAGCTGGGTCGCCATAGATGGGAGGACAATCGATATGGAAATTTTCCATTAAAAATCTGCGCGTTATGGGCCCTCGCACCGCCCTCACATCCAAATGGGTAAAAGAATAGTCCTCTTTTTTCGTCTTCAAACCATTCAATCCGGATCCCCAGATCAGATCTCCCTCATTGGCAAAATAGAGAATGGAGCCGATGGCCAACATTTTTTGCTCGGGATTCTTGGTCTTTTTGACATAGCAGCGCACAGTGCGCTGCACAATTCTTTCAACGAGTTTCAAAGAAATATAATCTCCAAAATTGATCTCTCGATCTTCTCCCCAATACATCAATGGCAAATCTCCAAAGACAGAAACCCCTAGCAAGATCAAAAACAGCAGAACATTTTTCATGGGTCAAAAATATCGGAAAGTTTTGGTTTTCAGGGGGATTACTCTGCCAAAGATCGAATAAAAAATTCAAGATCAAAACGATTTTTTAGATAGATGCCTCCCTTGCATTTAATTCTTTGGGATGAAGTTGTGAAAGGATATGAATTGGAGAAAGGCGCCTTTGTCGTTCTTACCGACGAAGACTTTATGATTTTACGATTCGCACTACGGTGAAGCGCCTCTCGAAAAAAAGGGGATCTCTTTAAAGCAGTTCTCGGAAAAGGGATCGCCCTTCCAGCTTGTATACGAAGATTAGAACTGGACTAATTGTTCCATCTCTTCATGGAGCTTAGTTTTATAGGTTTCGTTTGAAAGGGCCCCTTGCTCGTTGAATTGATTATAAGCCTCTGGAACAGCTACTTGGGTCTCTAGGACTTTAGCTCCTAAGTCTCCCAAAATCTTCTCTAAATGGGCCAAGCTCCTCACTCCGCCGCCGCGGCCTGGAGATGCGCTCATGACCGCAAATTTTCTCCCCGTAAAGACATCGTAATTAGTCCCCCCTTCTTCTCCTCGGGAAAGCCAATCGATCGTGTTCTTTAAAACAGCTGAGAGCGATCCATTGTATTCAGGAGATGCGATGATCACTCCATCCGATTTCAACAAGAGTTTGCGTAGTTTTTTTACAGCTTCCGGCAACCCTTGTTTTGCCTCCAAATCGCCATCGTAAAATGGGATTGGGAAATATTTCAGGTCGATAACGGTCACTTTCGCTCCCATCTTCCGCGCCATCATCGCAGCTTCCTGAATCAACTTTTTATTGTATGAATCAGAACGGGTACTCCCAGAGAACGCCACAATATTCATCTGCCCAAAGAAAGGGACTGCTGCGGCTAAACACAAAAACAAAGCTCTCATCTTACTTCCTCTTTAATTTTTCCAAGATATGGGGGCAATTCCAAGCCTGCCAACGAGGTAACATCGTGAAGCGTTGGCAAGGATTTTACAAATTGACTGATGAAATTGGAAGTCGTCGATCCCCCTTTCTCCCCATTTCCACCACTATCCCAAACGGTGATCTTGTCAATCTTGATATTTTTGATCGCCTCTGTCTGCAATTTGACGATCTCTTCCAATTTTTCGATTAGGAGCATAGTCGATGCGCTTTTTGCATCTTCTCCGCACGCCTCGAAGAGCTGTTTATATCCCTTCGCCTTCGCATCGAGGAGCTTCTGGATCCCTGCCGCCTCAGCTTCCTTGATCGAAAGGATCGCCTGCGCTTCTCCTCTTGCGATTCTCACCTTCGCCTCAGCCTCAGCTTCCGCATCGATCTGAATCTTTTTCTTCTTGATCTCCTGAGGGACGATCTGCTCCGCCTCGAGCAATTGCGTCTGGGCAAGCGCCCTTGCTCTCTGGATCTCCGCCTCGGCATTCTGCTTAGCCACTTGGCTCCTTCGGCTCGCTTCCGCTTCTTTTTCCGCTAGCGTCGCATTGGCAATCGCGATGTGGGCCTTCGAGTCGTTTTCTCCTTTCACAGCTTCCGCATGGAAAGAGGCGACTGAAATCCTTCGGTCTTTTTCTGCCAGGGCCTTTCCTACGTCCCCCTGCTTTTCTTGCTCGGCTACATCTACTTTCGCCTGGTTGACAGCGGTCGCCGACGCCTTTTTTCCAATGCTCTCGATATACTCCGATTCATCTGTGATATCGGTGATGTTCACATTCAGAAGCGTCAAACCGATCTTATGGAGTTCCGGCTCGATGTTTTTCTTAATTGATTCTAAGAATCTCTCTCGATCCTGGTTGATCTCTTCGATCCGGAGCGACGCTACTGTCAAGCGCAATTGCCCGATGATGATCTCGGTCGCCATCGATTCAACCCCTTTCTGATCGAGATCGAGAAGCCTGACCGCACCATTGATCATGATGTCGGGCGTCAATCCTACAGCGACCGTAAAGGTGCTCGGCACATTCACCCGGATATTTTGATGGGAGAGAGCCCCTTTCAGAGGGATATGGATCGTCCTAGGCGTCAGGTCCAAAAAGGCGTACCCCTGGATCAAAGGCCATACAAATGTCCCGCCCCCGTGATAACATTGGACCGTCTTATTTCCCCCAACCCGTCCATAAACTACTAAAACCTTGTTTGATGGACATCTCCTGTAGAGTTTTGCCAAAAAATAGACAATGGAGAAAGTGAATAACAAGAACCAAATTACTGTTGTAGCTAAGAAAGGGATTTCCATGAGTACCTACTTTGGCGCAACGACCGCCGTTTGACCATTTTCAATTTTTACAATTTTTACTGCGCTGAATGAATCTAAAGTCTTTCCATCTAAGGAGATCGCATCCAATTCGTGCCCAATCCCTTCAATCGAAACCGTGACCTTTCCTACTCCATCCTGAGGAATCCTCTGATAAACAACGGCCTCTTTTCCGATAGCCTTTTCGATCTGGAACACTGTTCCGGTGCTCCTCAGCTTCCTCGCAACCTTGAACAAGAACGCGCTTACAAACATCGCAAATGCGCCTCCCATGACTCCTAAGGCAATCGCAACTCCGTTTCCGGTTCCAAATTCTTTTCTACAGGTGAGGCCGACCCAGCCGAACATCATCAAGAACCCGCTTAACGCCTGCTTGGAGAGCCACTTGAAGTTGCCGCCCCCATCCTCATCTTCTGCCCCAAGGAAGCTAAGCAGAAACTGGACCAGAAAAAGTCCCGATCCAGCAGCAGCGCAGAACCAAAATAAAGATTCCTTTACCTCAAACATCGCGGAAGTAGAATACCATCTATCAGAGAATCTGTCTATTCCGTTCGATTAAAGCTACGCACATTTGGTTACATACCATTGTATATTGATTTCTATACTCCGTACCCACTGCAACTTGATGCACTATACTTGCTGTGGTGGAAGATAAGTTTTTCTCAATCAACTTCCAGATCTTGCTAAACTGCTTTACCGCGATAGCGCCAGAGCGAAGAGATGACTGTCGCAAGCTATCAAATGGCAAAGGAATTGGGATTTACTGGGATCAATATCGACCTCATCTATGGACTTCCCCATCAGACAGGAAAAACTTGCACTTCATTTACAGGCAGAATTTGTTCTATAGCTTTTACTTCTATTATTACTTTTTCCCTGCGTCCTCTGCTACCGCGCTTCGCGGCCCTGCGCTGATGAAAAAAAATAAGTCTGACTGGTTCAAACTATCTGATTTCGGCGCCGAGGTCGTGGATCAGCTTGTCTGCCGCCCTTTGGACATCAGGCGTGACTTTGTGCCAAGGATCGTAGTCATATTGAAACTGCACATGCTCGGAAAAGATGAGGACGTCTTGCTGCACCTCCTCGTCAAAGAACATCGAACGGGTCTTCAGGTCCTCGATCAGAAGATCGGCAGCCTTTCGCTGCCCCGTATGGAGATAATGGATAATTTTAGAGACATCTTCTAGCATTTCTATTCTAGATCGAACCGGAAGGTCGCGAAATGAATGCTTTCTCATAATTAATCCACCCAAGTTAATTATACTTTATATTAATATTTTTTAGTTAAACAGTTTATTGACTTTTGCTAGACATTGCGGTAATATTTCCTCACTTTATGACTACTCAAGAGAATTTTACCTCTGCCGATTATAAATATGGGTTTACAACCCCCATTGAGTCTGAGGTATTTCCAAAAGGGTTGACCGAAGAGACCATCCGGGCCATCTCAGCCAAGAAAGAGGAGCCCGACTTCCTTTTGAAGTTCCGGCTTAAGGCTTTCCGCAAATGGAAAGAGATGGAAGAGCCGAAATGGCCCAACGTAAAATATCCCCCGATCGATTACCAAAATATTTCTTACTACGCTGAACCTAAGAGCAAACCAAGGCTGGAGAGCCTCGAGGAAGTCGACCCAGAAATCTTGAAAACGTTGGAAAAGCTGGGGATCCCTCTCGATGAACAGAAGAGGCTCACCAATGTAGCGGTCGACGTAGTCTTCGATTCGGTCTCTTTGGGGACCACTTTCCAGAAAAAATTAGTAGACGCGGGGGTAGTCCTCTGCTCGATTTCGGAAGCGGTAAAACGGTATCCGGCGCTGATCGAAGAGTACTTAGGGACTGTAGTCCCGATCGGGGACAATTTCTTCGCCGCCCTCAATTCGGCTGTATTTTCCGATGGATCATTCGTTTACGTCCCCAAAGGGGTGAGATCGCCAATCGAACTCTCCACCTATTTCCGGATCAATGAAAAAGAGACGGGGCAATTCGAACGGACGCTGATCATTGCAGAAGAGGGGTCATACGTCAGCTACCTAGAAGGCTGCACCGCCCCTGCTTTCGATACGAATCAACTCCATGCCGCTGTCGTTGAATTGATTGCGAAAGAGAAGGCCGAGATCAAATATTCGACGGTCCAAAATTGGTATGCGGGAGATCCGAAGACGGGAAAGGGGGGGATCTACAACTTCGTAACGAAGCGAGGTCTTTGCGAGGGAAGGGGATCGAAAATCTCTTGGACGCAGGTAGAAGCGGGGGCCGCGATCACTTGGAAATATCCGGGCTGCATCCTGAAAGGGGACGATTCGGTCGGGGAATTCTATTCGGTCGCCTTGACCAATGGGAAAATGCAAGCCGACACGGGGACCAAGATGATCCACGTCGGCAAAAATACGAAATCGACGATCATCTCGAAAGGGATCTCTGCCGACGAGTCCCACAATAGCTACCGCGGACTCGTAAAAATCGTCCCTAAAGCCGCAGGCGCACGCAATTACACGCAGTGCGACTCGATGCTGGTCGGAAACCGCTGCTCCGCCAATACGTTCCCCTACATCGAAGCGGGAAACGAGACCGCCCAAGTAGAGCATGAAGCCTCCACTTCGCGGATGAACGAAGAACAGATCTTCTATCTGCAGAGCCGCGGCATTCCCCGGGAAGATGCGATCAACTTGATCGTCAATGGCTTTTGCAAAGAGGTGATCCGGGAATTGCCGCTTGAGTTTGCAGCGGAAGCGCAAAAGCTGCTCGCATTAAAATTAGAACATTCAGTGGGATAAGATGGCCATTATAAAGATTGAAGAATTAACCGCCTCTATCGAAGGGAAACAGATCCTAAATGGGCTGAATCTCTCGATTGAAAAAGGGGAGGTCCATGCGATTATGGGGCCCAACGGCGCAGGAAAATCGACCCTGGCCAAGATTTTGGCAGGCCATCCCGCGTATGAGATCACCTCGGGCCATGTTTGGTTCAAAGGGCAGGATCTCTTAGAGCTGGATCCGGAAGAGAGGGCCCATCTCGGCCTTTTCATGAGTTTCCAATACCCGCTTGAGATCGGAGGCGTCTCCAATCGCCAATTCCTCTTAGCCGCTTTGAATGCGCAGCGAAAAGGGCAAGGGAAAGAGATCCTCTCCGATGCCGATTTTGAAATCCTTCTCGATCAGAAAATGGGGGAGATGGAGATCCGGAAAGAATTCAAAGAGAGGAATATCAATGAAGGGTTCTCCGGCGGAGAAAAAAAACGGAACGAAATTTTGCAGATGGCCCTCTTCGATCCCGATCTTGCGATCCTCGATGAGACCGATTCGGGGCTCGATATCGATGCGATGAAGCTCGTCGCAAACGGAGTCAACCGGATGAGGAGGGAAAACAATGCCCTCTTGATCATCACCCACTACCAAAGATTGTTGGATTATATCCGCCCCGACTTTGTCCACGTGCTTGCCGATGGGAAAATCGTCCGGAGCGGCGGCGCGGAGCTCGCTTTAGAACTCGAGGCGAAAGGGTATAACTGATGTATTCGAATCCTCACGACCAAAAATCATGGAACCGGTTTCAAGAAGTGGGGTTGCCGAAGCCAAAACAAGAGGCGTTCCAGTACCTTCCCCTTTCCAAGCTCTCGTTTCCTGAACTCGCAGAAAGAAATTTTACCATCCAGGCTCCTCAAGGGCTTGTCTGCCTCCCCCTCGAAGAGGCCAAGCGCTCTTACGGTTTATTCATGCAAAACCGGCGTGAAAAAACCATCAAAGAAGAGAGCGATCCGTTCACACTCTTAAACCGCGCCTTTGGACAGGGATTTTTCCTCTATGCTCCCCCAAAATGGGAAGGTTCTTTAGAGATCCATTACCCAGCTTCTGCAGACAAAATGGCGATGCCGCGGCTCGAAATCTATCTGGGAAAGGGAGCTCGGCTCGAGTTGGTCCAAACAGGGAAGCCTACATTTACCAATAGCGCGATCGATGCCGTCTTGGATGAAGGGGCAGAGTTCAGCCTCGCCGATCTGCAAGCGCCGTCCCGCCAGTATTTTTCGTCATTCCGGGCTACTCTCAAACGGGATAGCCGGCTGAAGAGCCAATTGTTTACTCGCGCATCTCCCCTTTTCCGCGCTTCCTACAAAGTGCAGCTCCTGGAAGAAAATAGCGAATGCCTTCTTCAAGGACTCTGGAGCTTGAAAGGGGAACATCAATGCCATATCCATGCGACCGTCGAACATGGAGCTCCCTACACCCGTTCTCGGCAGCATTTCAAAGGGATCTTAAGAGAAAAAAGCCGCTCGAGCTTTGAGGGGAAGATCGCAGTCCGTCCAATCGCGCAAAAGACAGAAGCCTATCAGCTGAACAACAATTTGATCTTGAGCGAGGAGGCCTCAGCCCACGCAAAGCCGAATTTGGAGATCTTTGCCGACGATGTGAAAGCCTCCCATGGCGCCACGATCGGCCAGCTCGATCAAGAGCAGCTTTTCTATCTCCGCTCTCGAGGCCTTGATCTCGACGAGGCAAGGCAGTGGCTTGTCAAAGGATTTTGCGCCGAATTGATCGATGCGGCTCCCTCTGCATGGAAACGGAGGCTCTTCGATGAATTTGCGTGACCAATTCCCCTACCCATCTGATTGGGTTTATCTAGATAGCGCCGCCACTTCCCAAAAACCGCAATGCGTGATCGATTCCCTCTCCCAATTTTATGCGCATGAATGTGCCACCGTCCATCGGGCCATTTATACCCCTTCCATCCTGGCCACAGAAAAATACAACGCATCGCGCGAGACGGCCAGGCAATTTCTGAATGCGAAAGAAGCGGAAGAGATCATCTTCACTCGCGGGACAACTGATGCGCTCAATCTCGTAGCCAATTCGTACGGAAAAACAGTCCTAAACCTAAGCGATGAGATTTTGATTACCGAGATGGAGCACCATTCCAACATTGTCCCGTGGCAACTGATAGCGCAGGCGACAGGCGCTCATTTGAAATGGATCCCTCACAATGAGCAAGGGATTCTTCTTTGGGAAGGGATGATCACTCCTAAAACCAAGATTGTCTCTTTAGCCCATGTCTCAAATGTGACGGGGACGATCCATCCTATTCAAGAAATTGCCCGCGCAGCCCATGCCGTGGGGGCGATCCTCGTCGTCGACGGAGCGCAAGGAGCTCCTCACATGCCTGTCGATGTCGCCGCGCTCGATTGCGATTTCTACGCCTTTTCCGGCCATAAATGTTATGGCCCTACCGGCATCGGGATCCTTTATGGAAAGAAACACCTGCTGCTCCAAATGCCTCCGATCCAAGGAGGAGGAGACATGATCGAGCGGGTTGAGATGGAGAAAACAACCTACCAGCTTCCTCCATTGCGTTTTGAAGCGGGAACGCCGATCATCGGCTCTGCAATCGCCCTGAAAGCGGCCCTCGATTTCATCGAACATATTGGCCGCGGACAAATCGCAGCTTATGAGAAAATGCTGCTCGATAGGGCCACTTCCCAACTCCAAGAAATTCCGGGCCTCCGGATCCTCGGGACCGCTCCTGAAAAGGGGCCGATCATCACTTTTACAATTGAAGGGATCCATCCGCTCGATCTAGGAAGTTTCCTCGATCTGAAAAAGATCGCAATCCGGACGGGCCATCTCTGCGCCCAGCCGCTTCTCCGCTCTTTCGGTCTTCAAACTGCCGCCCGCGTTTCATTTGCCATCTACAACACTCCGGAAGAGGTCGATCTCTTCTCGCGCGCTGTCGCCGAATGCAGGGACAGCCTATTTGCGAATCATCTATGAGGAGATTGGGAAAGTGTAGTTGAGGCCGAAGATCGGGCCAAGGAAGTTGAAACTATTGCGGCCGTACCAGCTAAACCACATCCCGCCCAAGACGCCAAAATCGCGGCTGAAATTGTACTCAAGCACAGGCGCTAGACTCAACTGATCGTTTGAGTGAAAGCCAACTGTTGCAGGAGCCCCTGCAAAATTGGTGCCGGTAGTCCCATGAAAAGGGCTATGATTGTTCGTAATGTAGACAAGATCTGCGACAAGGACGCATTTCTCATAGAAGCAAAATTCCATCCCAAATGTGACATTGAGCTGATTGCCCGGATGGACTTTCCCAGCCGTCCCAAATCCCCCGCCATATGCGTTGAAGCCATGCACATGCGTTGTCGTCGGGATGACATACTCGATCGTTCCGCGCACATTCAGAGGATAATCGCAAGAACGGAGAAAAATCTTCGACATCCGGAGGCTGAAAGTCGTCTGGTACGATCCTTGCCCCACAGCGCCAATAGAGCGCTTGCCTGAGCTAAGCCTCTGGTATTTTCCTGTCGGGAAAATCTCGCCGATCCCTACTTTGATGGCAGGCTGGCACGCTGTCTCTTCTAAAATTTTAAAGCCAAGCGTCAGGATCGTATCGCCAAATCCCCCCGCCCGTCTGTCTCTCTGCGTATTGATCTCCGACTGGAGCGCCAAACTCACATCGAGCCACGAAAAGATCCCTGCCTGGATCGCATTGATCACAGGCTTGTAATTGACCAAATGGGGATGGATCTCAAACGAATGTCGATCTCTTCCGAACCGGCCGTAATTCACGATTGCAAAAATGTAAGGTTGAATCCCAATCCATCCAGGCTTCATCATGTGGGCGCTTCCTGTTAGAAGCGGTCCTGAATACCAGGGATTGAACATCTGCTGCGCATGTTCGAATTCACATTCATCCATGCATCTCTCTTCGCAGACCTGAGCCCAGATCAACAGAGGAAAAAAGAAGAGCAGCAATAACTTTTTCATAAGGGAACACTTTCCCCCTTTTTCCATTTTTTGACAACTAGATTTGTAACATTAAATCCGTGCGAGACCGACCCGAGTCTCCGTTCTCCGAAAAAATCAACGCAAAGACGCAAGAAAATTGAACTATCCTGACTGCCGGCGCCTCGCAGATCCCTGTTCTAAAACAATCCCAGCGAGAATTTTAACAGGATCCGCCTGCCCCACTCTCGCGGGGGCCCCCCAGGCTGGCAGGATAACGCTCTCGAAGCGAGAGCTAAGGATAGGCAGGATACAGAGCTCCGCTCCGTACCTCGACCGCACACCCTTTGCAAACCCTGTTTTTTGTCTGCCTTCGGCAGTGCCGCACGATTTCTTCGAAATCGACGGAATGGCGAGAGGGGAAGCCCCTCTCGCGCTCTCCCCAGCAGAAACTTCTTCGCAATAATTAATAAATTCTTGCGTCTTTGCGTTAAATCTTCGCAACATTAGATCTTTGAGGAGCGGTTTCGTAGTATGGCATCGCTTAAGACGAGCGCTGTCATCGCTTCGATGATGGGGACTGCGCGGATCGCAACGCACGGATCGTGGCGCGACCCTTCTGGAAGCTTGAACGGTTTTTTTTCTCCCTTGAGATTGACCGTTTTCTGCGGTTTTCGGATGCTCGAAGTAGGTTTGAATGCGACCCGGAATGTGAGAGGAAGTCCCGTCGAAATCCCCCCGAGCGTCCCACCCGCAAAATTGGTCTCGGTAGCCACATTCCCCTTTTCATCGACGTCGAAAGCGTCGTTGTGTTCCGATCCTTTCATCCGCGCAGCAGCAAAGCCAGAGCCGATCTCAAAACCTTTCGTCGCAGGAAGCGAGAGCATCGCCGCTGCCAAATTCGCTTCCAATTTCCCATAGACAGGATCGCCTAGCCCCGCCGGCACTCCGACTGCGATCCCCTGTAAAATCCCCCCGAGAGAATCTCCCTCTTTCTTCGCCTCTTCGATTTTTTTTATCATCAGCTCAGAGGCTTTCCCATCGGGGCAGAAGATTGCGTTTGAGAGGATTTTCTTTTTCAATTTCGGCACATTTTCCAGTTTCGGCTCTCGGATCGCAATGCCTCCAATCTCAGCGACAAATGCGCATATCTCAATCCCCATCTGGGCCAAAAACTTCTTCGCCACCGCCCCTGCAGCTACCCGCGCAGCCGTCTCTCTCGCCGATGACCTTCCCCCTCCGCGGTAATCGAAAATCCCATACTTTTGCAGGTAGGTAAAATTGGCATGTCCTGGCCGTAGAAGCTCTTTAATCGGCTCATATTTGCTCGAATCGACGTCTTGATTGCGGATGATCAGTGCGATCGGAGCGCCAGTCGTCTTCCCTTGAAAAATTCCCGATAGGATTTCACACTCATCTCTTTCGCTCCTCGGCGATGTGTAGGGGCTCGCTCCCGGCTGCCTCACCCGCAATTCCTGATCGATCTCCTCTTTGGAAATCGGAAGGCCAGCTGGACATCCATCGATCACAACTCCAATCGCAGGCCCATGCGATTCCCCAAATGTTGTGATCCGAAAAATTTGGCCAAAATCATTAGAAGCCATCCGTTGGCTCCTCTAACACAAGTATCGAAGACAAAGCGGCGATTACGCCAGCCTCATCGAGCGCATCGGTCTTGACTTTTCTTGCGCGGATCGACTCATAGATCGGTTTTCGTTCCCGGATCATCCGGGCTAACGACCCCTCTGGATCATTGGGATCTAAAATAGCAGGGAGTTCATCTTTCAAAAGGCGCATCTTCAACGCCTCCATCCCTGTTTCCAGATAGACTAGCTGTCCGATCTTTTGCAAAAGCTCCACATTCTCTGGATCCAGCACCGTCCCCCCGCCTACGGCAATCACCGCGTCTTTCACATTCAAAAGAGTCTTCAGCGCTTCCCTTTCCAACTGCCGAAACGGATCGTTCCCTATCTTAGCGAAAATTTCTCTCGCCCTCCACCGTTTCCCGCTCTGTCCTGCATAGAGTTCCGATACCAGATCATCCGTATCAATAAAAGGCCGATGGAGCTTCAGCGCGAGCAGCTTTCCAAAATGGGTCTTCCCCGATCCTTTAAATCCAAATAAAATCAAATTCATTTTTCCACTTCCATTTGAGCGCCGAGGAATCGAAAATCTTCGAAGAACGTGGGATAGCTCTTTTTGGCCGCTTCGATTCCGTGAAGAGTCGTTTCTCCAGTTGCAGCTAAAGCGGCAACTGTTAGCGCCATAGCGATTCTGTGGTCCTGATGGGCATTGAGAGATGCGCCGCGAAGAGGAGAAGAGTGAATGGTCAGTCCATCAGCTCTCTCTTCGATCTTTGCCCCCATTTTCTTTAGCTCAGTTGCAATCGAGCCGATCCGGTCCGATTCTTTGGTCCTGGCTATCGCCCCATTTACAATCTCCGTTTTCCCTTCCGCAAAGCAGCCGATAACCGCCAGGATCGGAAGAGCGTCGATGAAATCATTCACATCGATCCTGGTCCCTTTGAGGCCAGATGTTTTTTTCACTGTGATCGATTGAGGGCCAATCTCAAATTTAGCCCCCATCTTCTCCAGTAGAGGGAGGATTGCCTTATCCCCTTGCACATCCTCCCGATCCAGACAATTGAGTTTAAGTTCCGAGCCGGTGAGAAGGGCTGCGGCAATGGGGAAGGCCGCTGAACTAAAATCTCCTGGCACCGAATAATCAAACGCGCTTAAAAGCGCCCCGCCCTTCGTTTTATATCTTTTGAACTGGTGATTTTCATAAGGGATATGAAATTTATCGAGCCAGTGGAGGGTGAGGCCGATCCACGGTTTTTCTCCCGGTTCGATCACATCGATTTCGATCGGGACAAATGCCCCTGTAATCAAAAGAGCCGAAACCGGTTGGGAATCTTCGCCCCGAAGCGATGTTTTTCCTCCTTGGATCGGGCCTCGGATAATGATGGGAGCGCGGCCATCGAGTCGGCTCGAAACGGCCATAGCGCCGAGCTTACCCAATGCATCGAGGAGAGGCTGGATGGGGCGGTTATGCCGGATCGATCGGTCTCCTGTCAAAACGGTATAAGAAGGGCTTAAAGAGGCGAGGGCCCCGATAAACCGGAGCACTTGTCCCGAGTTCCCACACTGGATCACATCCTCTGCGGCAGAGAGTTTTCCATCGACGCCCTCTACAATCAGCTCCTCTTTTGCCGCCTCTACTTTTGCGCCGAGAGAGCAAAGCGCCTCGACCATTGCCGTTGTATCGGGGGAATGGAGATAACGGGAGATGCGGCTTTTCCCCTTTGCCATCAAAGCAAAGAGCAGCGCGCGGAGAGTATGGGACTTCGAAGGAGGGATGACGATTTCTCCTTGAAGCTTGCTAGGGCCGATTTGAATACTACTCATGCGTCTCCTCTAGCCACCGGACCAAATCCCCTAATGCCTCTTTGGGGACGGAGGTGCAATAGGCCCCTTCGAAAGGGAGGCAGTGGCCAATCCGGTCGATCAAAACAAAACGGGGCTCTCGGTTCCTCGCCTTCTTATCGAGCTCCATCGCCTCAAGAAAAGATTTTCCATGGAATCCTTTCGGAAGCTTGAGTTCGATCAAGTATTTTTTATAGAGAGCCAAGATCCGGTCCAAAGCCGACTGAGGAAGATAGCCCAGATAGCAGCTCAAAAAACTCTCCGCCATGCAGCCGATCGACACCGCCTCTCCGTGGGGTATCTTATAATGGTAAAGATGCTCCAGGGCGTGGGCAACCGTGTGGCCAAAATTGAGGACCCTTCGGAGTCCGCTCCTCTCTTCCGGATCTTTTTTTACGATATCGCTCTTCACCTTGACTGAGATCCTGACAATCCCATCGATCCCTTTTTTCCAATCCCCCTTTTCCAAGTGATTCCAAAGAGCCTCGTCGGCTATCAACCCATATTTGAGGATTTCCCCCAGGCCATTGACCCATTCCTTTTCGGGGAGGCGATCCAAAAAATCGATATTAAAAAAGATCGCATGGGGGTGATAGAACGATCCAATTAAATTTTTACCAAATGGGGTATCCAGTCCTGTTTTTCCTCCGATCGATGCATCGACCATCCCCAGCAGGGTCGTCGGAATCAAAATCAGCGGGACCCCTCTCATATAGGTGGAGGCGACAAAGGCAGCCAAGTCGGTCGCCACTCCCCCGCCGAGTCCGATGATCCAAGAATCCTTCCCCATTTTTTTTTTGAAAAGGGCGTCTTCTAAAAATTGTTTGGTCTCTCGGTTTTTAGACCTCTCGCCCGCCGGAAAAGAAATGATTTCACACTCAAGCCCCTCTTCCTCTAAAGTTTTTTGCACCTTTACTCCGAACAATTCGGCAACGCGATCGTCGGATATAATGGTCCCGCGGCTAGACCATTCTTTACAAACTGCGCCCAAACCTCGGAGATTCCGATCAAAAAAAAGTTGAGTTTCTATTGGAGAAGCGCGCCAGCTTAACGTCCATTTTTTCATAAATCATGACTATGATCCAACCATAGAAAAATTGCAAACATAACTAAACTTTTTAATATATATTAACTAAAATAATGTAAATATTATTTATTCTTGTTTGTTTCAATAGCATTTACTATAATATAGAGCACAAAAACAAAACAAACTTAGGTATATTTATATGTCAACCAACCAAGTAAATTCTCCAAGAGCAGCAACTGCTTCCCTTCCGGCAGCTCCCGTTTCTCCAAGAAGCCCAGTCACTGCAGCAGCACAAGAGGCTCTCTATAAAACCAAATACATAGATACTGCAACCTTAGCCGCATTACAAAACCTCACCGTAGAAAATGGATCCCATGCGCATACTTTTGAGCCTGCTACTTGGACACTTGTTGGTAATTTTTTAAAAGCTGTTAGAACTTCTTATCTTGCAACTGAGGCAGATGGCACTCCGATCAGATCTGGAACCTACCAGTCTGGCTCCTTTGATCTCGCTCCAGTAGAAGCCGCCTATAATGAATTGGCAAAAGTTGTTGCTCGAGACGAACTAAAGGCCATTGTCAGAGCCGCTGTTATGATGTTTGAAAA
>CAYZHU010000009.1:11414-22136 GCA_964477585.1 uncultured bacterium | reverse complement strand
GCGAGACACAGCCGTCCCCCTTGTTCACCATCTGCCCCTTGCTTAACACTCTCCATGATATATCCTCCCCCTTCAGCCGCGACAACAGAAGCAGCCGCCCCATCGCCAAAAAGGACGCAAGTAGCGCGGTCTTTATAATTGATAATGGAGGAGAGCTTTTCCGAAGCGATGACAAGAATATTTTTGTAGATCCCTGATTCAACAAAAGCCTTTGCAACCGATAATGCGTAAATGTAGCCAGTACAAGCCGCTTGGAGATCCATCGCCGCCGCTTGTTTGGCTCCCAATTCCTGTTGGATTAGGCAAGCTGTGCTCGGGAATATATAATCGGGGGTTAAAGTCGCAACCAAGATCAGGTCGATCTGATCGATAGCGAGCCCTGCTTCTTCTATGGCCTTCCGTACTGCGGCTAAGCCCATATCAGAAGTGAATTCGTTATCTCGGGCTATCCTCCGCTCTTTCATCCCTGTGCGTGTGACGATCCACTCGTCGGAGGTCTCAACCATCTGCTCCAAATCCTGATTGGTCAACACCTTCTCAGGAAGATAGGAACCGGTCCCGATTATTCTCGCTACAATTTTTTTTAAACTTTCACTCATATTTCAAGACAAAAATATTGCGTGTCAGTTTACCTGAAATCGGTTTAAATGGGAAGTAGATGAATTTGATATGTAAAAAATTGAGTTTATAACGATGAAATACCCGGAAGATCTCCTCACCCTCATTGCCCACCTCAAAAAATTGCCAGGCGTAGGCGCCAGGACAGCAGAGAGATTTGCCTTTGAGCTGATTCGATGGCCTCAAACGGAACTTTCGCAATTAGGAGAGTTGCTCCAAACGATTCTCGGAAAAATTCCCGCCTGCACCGTTTGCAGCTGTCTCACCCATCAAGGGAGCTGCCGATTTTGCGATCCGTCGCTGAGAGATACTTCCCTCCTCTGCCTTCTCGCTTCGGCCCGAGACGCCTACGCGATCGAAGAGACAAGATCGTACCGCGGCCTATACCATGTCGTCGAACACCTCCTCTCTCCTCTCGATGGACGGCACACCAATACAATACGCCTCGACCGGATTGAAAAGAGAATTTGCGACAACAACATCCGGGAACTGATCATCGCATTCGATTCGACGCTCGAAGGGGATACAACTGCCCTCTATCTGAAAAATCAACTTTCGCGTCCCAATCTCTCCATCTCGCGGCTCGCCTTCGGAATCCCCGTCGGCAGCAGCCTCGAATATATCGATGGAGGCACGCTCGCTCGCGCCTTATCTGGCCGCCAATCGATTTAAATGATTTGCCAAATTGTCCAAGGTTTTCTATAATCAACGGACTACTAAGGTGAACGGCTAACTATGCGACGCGATCGATTTGTCAGATCTTACGTTCTTCTCTCCATTTTATTTGCAAGTGCGACTGCGCCGTTAACTGGCGCTGAATTTTATGACGATAAAAAAATCGATCATATTGAAATTGTCATCGATTCCCCTGAAGCAGAACTCAATTTTGACCCGAAGCCGATTTTGAGCCGTTTAAAGACAAAAGAGGGCGATGGATTCTCCCAGCTCACATTTGATAATGACTTAAAAAGTTTGTCAGAAGAATACGATCGGGTTGAACCGCAAATCCAATTGAAGGATGGAGAGGTTTTCATCACCATCTATGTCACTCCGAAACCTGTAATCCATTCGATCCAATGGCATGGGAACGAAACGTTCAAGAAATCGACTCTCCAAAAAGAACTCGATATCAAGCCCAATACAGTATTCAATCGGCAAGAGTTCAACAAAGCTTTCAACAAGGTGAAAGAGCTCTATTTCAAAAAAGGGTATTTTGAATCGCAGCTTTCCTACACGCTTCAGACTGTGCCAGGGACAAATCAGGTCGATATCGTGATCGATGTTTCCGAAGGGCGTCCAGGATATATCAAAAAGATCGTCTTCAACGGCTTTACGAAAGATGAGCAATCTGAGCTAGAAGATCAGATCTACATGAAAAAGTACAATTTCTTGACGAGCTGGCTGACCGGATCGGGGACATTCCGCGATGAGGCGCTCGAACAAGATAAAATGACAATGCTCAATTTCCTGCATAATAAAGGCTATGCAGATGCACGGATCGACATCCAGCTGCTCGATGATCCAGAAAGCGGCAAAATGATCGTCGATATTACTGCCGATCAAGGACCGCTCTACCGGTTTGGAGAGGTTCAGTTCCAGGGCAATACGCTCATTCCTCTCGATGATATCCTGAAAAAATCGCAAGTTACTAGCGGCGAGCCATTCTCGCCCGATAAGATGCGCGATACGGCCCAAGGCATTAAAGATCTCTATGGGCAAAAAGGGTATATCGACGCCAGCATCTCTTATGAGACTGTCTTAAAAGAGAACGAGCCTATCTTCAATGTCGACTTTTCAATTGATGAGGGACAGCAATACAAGATCGGTTTGGTCCATCTCTTTGGGAATTCCTCGACTCTTAGCAATGTGATTTTACGCGAATCGCTTCTCGTCCCGGGCGAAACATTCGATTCTCGGAAATTGAAAGCGACGCAACAGAGATTGGAAGCAATCGGATATTTCAAAAGCGTAAATGTCTATGCAGTCCGGACGCAAGATGATATTGGGCTAGGGGAAAATTATCGGGACGTCTACATCGAAGTGGAAGAAACGACTACAGGAAATGTCAGTTTATTTGTCGGGTTTAGCTCGACCGACGATATATTCGGCGGACTCGATTTGACCGAGAGAAACTTCAATATCGCAGGAATCGGAAAAGCGTTAACGGGTAGAGTCTCAAAGCTCCGCGGCGGAGGGGAATTCTTCCACGTACGGGGAACTTTGGGCAAGAAGCAGAACAACGTTCTGGTCTCATGGATGAACCCCTACGTCAACGATACATTGTGGCGATTGGGCGTTGAATTGAGCCGCACCTTCAGCGAACTGCAAGACGACGTGATGGTCGTAACCTACGGGGGATCGGTCTATACCAACTATCCTTTGAGCACCTATTGGACAGCAGGGATGAGGCAAAGGCTTCGCCATTCCAGGGACCACCTCTCGATCGAACCTTTGGACAGTTCGCCTATTGCGATTGCATCGGCAGAAAAAGCGAGAAGTCAGCTCGATCAAGATGGTCTTGTGTCAGCCTTTAGCGGCAATATCAACTACGACTCTACAGATAGCGCCTATAAGCCCCATCGAGGCTGGCGCTCCTATTTCGAAGCGGAAATAGCTGGTATCGGCGCTAAATATGACTTTTTCAAGTTAAGCTATCTCAACTCGATCTATTTTCCCGTTTGGCGCAAAGGGACCTTGAAGCTGCGCGGCGACTTTAAGTTCCTCGTCCCATTTGGAAAAACCTCGATGACAGGCGTCCCTTACAGCGAGCGGTTCTTCCTCGGAGGCGAGGGGACGGTTCGCGGTTATAAGCATTTCCTTTTAGTGCCCGTCGTGGTCTTGGAAAACGGGAGCGGCCAGTTCGAGGATACCGACACTCCGTTTGGGGGGCTCTCCTCTGCGCTTGTATCGCTCGAGTACAATCAAGAGATCTTTAGAATGTTAGATGTCTTTGCTTTTATTGATGTGGGTAGTTTAACCTTTAAGATATTTAAGATTGAAGAAATCCGACCTTCAGTGGGTCTCGGTATACGACTCGACATCGGAAACCGGACGCCAATTATGGTAGGTTGGGGCTATCCCTTGGTCAAAGAAGACCGAAAGGATCGATGGCAAAAAATCTTCTTCTCAATGGGTGGACAATTTTAATAACAACTGGAGCAAATATGCATAAGTTTTTCTTTGTAGCCTCAGCCATTTTTGGTCTTATGGGAGGCTTAACTGCAAATGAAGGACCTGTCATTGGCGTGGTCAATTTCACCAGCTGCGTAACAGAATCCAAAGCGGGCAAAAGAGAGCAAGAGAACATGGAAAACATCCGAAAGCAAATGGCTTCTCTGATTGAAGCGACTGAAAAAGAGCTGAAAGAGATCGCAGTGAAATTTGAAGATACCGAATATCTCGATAGCCTATCTCCTAAAGCTGAAGAAGACCTCAAAATGAAATTCCAAGCTCTTCAAGAAGATCATGGACGGTACCAAAACCAATTCTACCAAGTTCTCCAGCACGCAAATTATCAAATGATCCAGAAGATGAGCGGAGCGATCGCAAAAGCTTCAGAGAAAATTGCTCACTCCAAACAATTGGATTATGTGATGAATAAAGAGGCATGCTTCTACATCCGACCCGATCTTGATGTAACAACTTTGATCATCTCTGAAATGGATAAGAATTTTGACCTTGAATCCAAAGGCAAATTATCCGATCTGAGCGAAGATCTTCCTCAAATCAATGCAACTGAAGAAACCGTCCTCGAAAAGGCTGGTTAATCTTGAAGAGTTATACTCTGGCTGAGCTGGCGGAAAAGACCGCCAGCAAGCTGATCGGCGATTCTTCCTATACCATATCTGGAGTCGATACTTTAGAAGAGGCAGTAGAAACAGATGCCTCATTCTTAGCCAATCAACGCTATCTGGCTGCGATGAAGCATTCGAAAGCAGGCGTAATCTGTATCGATCCAAATACCCCGCTTATCGAGGGGAGAAATTATCTCATTTCAGACTACCCTTCCCGCGCCTTTCAAACCATAGCAGAGCTCATTCTCTTAACTGAGCAGAAAGGTTCTGGTTTTGCAGGGATCCACCCCACAGCTGTCATCCATGAATCTGTGTGTTTAGGGGCCAACGTTACAATCGCCCCCTACGCTGTGATCGATCGGGGTGTCAAAATTGGATCGAATACCTACATTGGGCCTGGGGTCTCTATCGGCTATGAAGTTCAGCTAGGCTCCGATTGCTACATCCATCCTTCCTGTGTCATCCGGGAGCGATCGATCCTAAAAAATCGGGTCATTCTCCAACCTGGAGCCGTCATCGGCTCTTGCGGATTCGGGTATGCTTCCGATCAAACGGGACAATTCAAAAAATTAGAGCAACTCGGGATCGTAGTCCTAGAAGATGATGTGGAGATCGGCGCCAATACGACGATCGACCGTTCCCGCTTTAAAGCGACGATCATCCGAAGAGGGACAAAGATCGACAATCTCGTCCAAATCGCCCACAACGTTGAAGTGGGAGAGCAGAATATGATCGCAGCCCAGACGGGGATTGCCGGATCGGCCAAAACTGGAAAGCAGGTAATGCTAGGCGGCCAAGTCGGCATCGTCGGCCATGTCGTCCTCGACGATCAAGTTCTCGTCGCTACACGCGGCGGCGTCAGCAAATCGCTCAAAGCAGGCAAATACCGCGGCAGCCCTGCCATCCCTATCTCCGATTTCCATCGGCAAGAAGTCTACGTACGAAAACTCGAAGAATATGTTCAGCGGCTCAAAGCCCTCGAAGAAAAAATCGGAATCTAACAAAATCCGTGCGAGACCGAACCGAGCACCGTTCTCCGAAAAAATCAACGCAAAGACGCCGAGACGCAAAGGCGCAAGAAAAGCGAAAATTTTAACAAGATCCGCCAACACAACCTCTCGCGAGGAAGAGACTTTAGTGCATTGGCATCGTGTTGCCACACACAGGGGCCCCGTTTCGGGGGAGAGTGGCAGGAGGAGCAACCTTCTTCCTCTGCGAACTCGCTACTCTCTCTGCGCTGTCTCTCTATCTCTCTTCTCTGTGGTTTTGCCTATTCTTCTGGGGTGCGGGGCATCCCCGCCATGCCGCCGATTTCGAAGAAATCGTGCGGAACTGCCGAAGGCAGAGAAGAAATCGGTTCGGCCTCGGTCTCGCGCGGAGTTTATCTAACTCTTACAGAAGATGACTCGGCAGGGAGCGGTTTTGAGAAATTTTTCTTCTGCCATCACAAAATTATTGTGATCCTTAAATTCTTCTTTTCCTGCGGACACAACGACAAGATCGTATTCCCCATGCCGGATGAGATTGAGAAGAGCCCCTTCTATCGATCGGGTCCGGATCAATTTCAAATAGATCAACAACCCATATTCATGAGCAACAGCTTCAGCTCTCTTGAGCGCCTCTTCCCCTAGCTTCTCCCGTTTTTCCATGGAGACATTGATAGGGAGAGAAAGAGGGATGTCAATGAGATGGACCGCTGTGAGAGTGGCATTGAAACTCTTGGCCAGTTGACAGGCAGTTTGAAGCGCTTCTGTATTTCCAGAATAGCGGGCCGTCACTAGGATATGGCGGAGGTGCATCGGCTTGTATTCCGGAATGTGGATCTTCTCTATCGAAAGTTGGCCGAGAGTCTTCATCTGATGGATCTTTCTATAATAGAAATAAATTCCTAAGCCTATAGCCAACCAGAGAAATCCTAAATTTCTCCCCTCTGGTTTAGTCACGATCACCAAGATCCAAACAGCGAAGCTCCCAATCGCCCCAATAATGGCAGTCACCGGAAGGGAACGGTTCTTCCCAACTGGAATATTGAAAGGAGCTCGATACGGGCGCTCCAATTCCGGTTTTTTCCATCGAAGAACTAGAAGCGACATATGGGCGGAAAAAAAGGCGATCTGAACGCCAAAATTATAAAGATCCGCTAGAAAAAGCATTCTTCCACGGCTTAAAAGGACAATCAAAGCCGCAGCAATGGCAAAGACAGCAAGAGAGACGTAGGGCGTTTGGAATTTCCGATTCAATCGATAAAAAGAGGAAGGGAGCTGGTAATATTTCCCCATTGAAAAAGCGAGACGGGAACAACCTATCAATCCCGCATTGGCTGCAATTAAAAGGATGATCCCAGCGATCAATCCAAACCAAGAGGCGAGCCAAGTCCCTCCAAAGGGAAACTGCTTGACAATCCCTGCCAGGGGATCTTGCAGGTACGTTGTCCCCAATTCATGAGGAGAAATCACCGATAGGCCAGTTACTGAAATCCCAAAATAGAGAACGATGAGAACTGTCATGGTCCATTTGATCGCCTTCGGAATAGAGACGGCCGGCTTTTTTACTTCTGCTGCAAGCTGTGTGATCGCCTCGATCCCAGTGTAGGCTACCATCGCCATCGCTGTCCCCTTGATGAAATCGGGCCAAGAAGGGGACCAATCAACTCCCGAGACCCCAATCTTCATATGGGAAATTACGTAGGGAATATTGAGCAGGAAAATTCCTGCTACGAGAATTAAAAACAATTGAGAAAGGATCGTAATAATTGCTAAAAATAGGCTTAATCTTCCGGAAGCCTTAATCCCAATTAAATTAACAATAAACAGAAATCCAATGATTCCCACAGTGATTGCTAGATGGGTTGGGACCGATTCATGGATATGAGCTAAATTGAGGAAGTGTTTGATATAGGGAGGGATTGCAAAAGCCGAAATGGCAATGGTGACAATGTAGTCGAGGAGCAGCCCGCATCCAGCGATGAAGGAGATCAGGTCATTGAATGCATAGCGGGAAAAGGTGACCGATCCTCCTGGTTCGGGAAATGTGGAGGCAAGCTCGGCGTAAGTCAATCCAGTGCATATGAAAAGCAATCCAGCAAGCAGCATCGAAATCGGGGTTGCCCCCATCGAAAACAGGGCCGTTGCGCCTAAAGCGTAATAAATCGATGAGCCTACGTCTCCATATCCAATTGCAAATAGATCCCCGGTCCTGAGATCGCGCTTGAGAACTTTTTTTTCTAAATAGACGATCCGGTCATGAGATTTATCCATTTCCTCAAACTATTCGACTAGGATAGCTTTTGGCAATTGAAAAAAAACATTTTCTTCTGTGTAGACCACTTCTTCAACGCTTTTTACCCCCAAAGATTTCAACCGATCAATGCAGCGTTGGACAATCGATTCAGGCGTAGAAGCCCCTGCTGTCATTGCAATTGTCCCGACCCCGTCTAACCATTCTGGTTTGATCTCTTTATCCCCATTGATGAGAAAGGCCCGGATTCCTCTCCTTTCTGCCACTTCCCGAAGACGGTTGGAATTGGAACTTCTAGGATCCCCTACCACCAAAGCGAGATCTGCTTCTTCTACGATTTGCCGAAGTGCCATTTGCCGGTTCGTAGTCGCATAGCAGATCGAAGAGGAAGGAAGGGTTTCAACTTGCGGGTAACGGCTGAGCAGTGATTTTGTGATCTCTGATACATCGTCCAAACTCAAAGTGGTCTGGGTGAGATAGGCCAATTTTTCCTCAGGAGAAAAAGGCAGGTTTTGCACATCTTCTACTGTCTCTACAATATAGGTTACGTCTGGCGCCTCGCCTGCCGTCCCGATCGTCTCGACATGGTTCCGATGGCCAATCAAAATGATCTTATAGCCTCTCTCTGCGTAGCGCTTTGCAGCCGAATGGACTTTTGTCACAAGACCGCATGTGGCGTCAATCTCGATCAGCTTTCTCTTTTTCGCCTCATCCCGGACAGCTGGGGAAACCCCGTGCGCTGAAAAAATGACCCGAGCCCCCACTGGGACCAGGTTCAAATCGTCGACGAAAATTGCCCCCATCTCTTTCAATTCTGACACAACATGTTGATTATGAACGATTTCATGCCTAACATAAATTGGCCTTCCCCAAAGCTGCAGCGCTTTTTTAACGGTGTCGATCGCCCTTTCCACTCCCGCGCAAAATCCTCGTGGCTTCGAAAGTAATAATCGCATATTTTCTTTAAACCTAATATTAAGATTTGATATGGTAGCACCCGATGGCAACAGAAGTATACTTAAAAAAGGTTTTTTCTTCCCCTCCTGACCGCCTTTCAGTGGAAAAGTTCGTCCTCTGGGCCCATGAACATCCCACCCTGTTCAAAGTCATCCGGATCGCTGCGCTAATCGTCGGGATCGGTTTACTCGTCACATTGCCCTATTCTCTTGCAGCATTAGGGGCGGCGGCGGCCACTTTTGCCGTTTTTGGGACCTTGATTTTTTTGGTCTCTGCAGTTGCCCTTTTTACACTCGATTCGCTTGCCCCTGCCCATCACGACATGAAGAACCATCTCTATCCCACAGGGGAATGCAAAGGCGGCAAGCTCTATTATGAAGGGGACCTTCCGATTCTTTCGGTCCAGGCAGACGACTCCTATCAAGCAGGGAGAGCCCAAGGCTATTTAGGCGGGATTGGAATTCACGAACTTACAAAACGATTCGATTTCGCCCTCCATACACTGCTAAGGAAACCGCGCGCAGAAAAAATCCCGGATACTATCGACTTATTGAAAAAACAGATACCGCCTCAATATCTTGCTGAGATGGAAGGGATTGTTGGAGGATATAGTCAATGGTGCGATGAAAACCCTCGCTATCGCGCTAAAAAATTGACCCTTGACGATCTAATCCTTGCGCAAACCATGCCTGATTCTGTCCATTTCTACACAGGCGGGTATAAACGGAAATTGATTCCGCTCGTCGGCTGCACAGCTCTTGCTGATAATGATGCTCAAAAAGGGCCGATTTTAGCCCGTAATATGGATTGGCTATCGCTTGGAAAAGGGGGAAAATATAGCCTGATCATCCAACGTAATTATAATGCGGGAAAGTACACAACAGTGGAAGTGGGGACTCCTGTTTTCATAGGTCCGGCTACAGGGATGAATAGCAAAGGCCTTTCGCTCGCGATGAATGTTTGTCCAGGAGTGTCCAAAGGAATCAACGGGATGCCAGCTTGCATTTTCAATCGGTGTTGTTTAGAAACATGCCAAAACCTCGAAGAAGTGGGACAGTTCGTGGAACTCCACTCCCCGCTTGGCCCCTATCACCTTACCGTAGCCGATACCGAATCGGCTGTAGCATTCCATTTCTTTCAAGGGGAAAAGAAGTACATCGCTGAACCGCTTCTCCCTGATAACCCGATCATCGTTCTCAATGGGCGGCACGAAGCCAATCCTTACGCGATGGGAGAGGTGCATCATTCCATGATTCGGGAAGCTATCCTCGATCGATATTTCACCGATGCAAAACTTCAAATTCCCGCAAATCAACGAGATAAAGAAAAGCTACTCGAAGCTGCTCTTACCCTTCCAGTGATCAACAACCATGAAACGCTCCATTCCATAGTCATGGAACCTGTAAGCCGCACCTTCAAAGTGTCCCTTGATGATGCCTTCGCGGCCCACTCCCCTCTCCAGCTAATTCCTCCCTCCCTTTTCGTTTAGTTTTCCGCAGTCAAGAAGATTTAACGCAAAGACGCATAAGACGCCAGGACGCAAGGAATCATTAATTTCATCTTTTCTCTGCGTCTTGGCGTCACCGCGTCTTGGCGTTGATCCCGCCCGCAAAGACTTCTTGGTCTAAACTAGATGATGAAGGATTCCTTTGCAGCAGTCGATGATAATCTCCATTACTTCATCGAATCCGGAGAGGCTCATGTAATAAGGATCTGGGATATCTTGACCCCGATACTTTTTGCTAAAAGCTGTCGCCAAATGGATTTTGGCTAGATGCGCTGGATTTTGTGTGCGGATTTTTAATTGCTCAGCCAAATCTTGCGTCGCAACAAAAATATAATCAAAGTCGTCGAAGAAATGGTCTTGAAATTGGTGAGCCCGATGGTCGATTAAGATATTTTTTTTCTTGGCCGCCTCAAAGGTGCGTCGATCAGGGTGCTCCCCCAAATGGAACCAGCCGATGCCGCAGCTATCGACATAAATTTGATCGGAAAGTTTTTTCTCTGTCGCCATATGCCGCAGCGTAGCCATCAGGGCAGGAGAACGGCAGATATTAGCCATGCAAACAAAAAGAACAGATTTCATTTTGATACATCAGCCGCGCAGCGGAAACCG
>CAYZHU010000009.1:0-11404 GCA_964477585.1 uncultured bacterium | reverse complement strand
GGCCCCAGGATTGTTCCGGTGGCGATGGGAACAGCGGAGATCTTCTTTTAAACTTTTCCAACACCCGCCTCGAAGGACCCGATAGACCCCTTGCGGAGGACCCAATGGATTGTCTGGCTCAACAACAGAGGCATCGTAATAATTATAGGCATACCAATCTTGGCACCATTCATAGACATTCCCCACCATGTCGTAAAGGCCAAAGACATTGGGAGGATAGCTCATCACCGCAGTGGTATCGGAACTAAAGAAATTCGCCTGGCTCCTTTCGATTTCAGTCCCCGTCGGATACATGAAATTTTCTTTCCCGCCTGAACAGGCAGCTTCCCATTCAGCTTCTCTTGGTAGCCTTTTCCCGATCCATTTAGCGTATGCGACTGCCCCGTACCATGTAACTCCCACAACGGGATGTTTCATGTAACCTGATTCAATAATCAATTTCCCCGCGCTTCTTTTGATGCGCGAATCGCGAAGCCGGATGATGTCGTTGTTGTTGTGATCTTTTTCTCCTCCCATCGATTGGAGGAACAGGACAAATTGCTCGTTGGTAACCGGGTGGATATCGAGGGCAAAGCTAGGGATTCTCACCTGATGGCAAGGCATCTCATCGCGCGCCGCTTCATTGCTTCCCCGGAAATAGGTCCCTCCCGGAACTACAATCATCTCAGTCAGAATAGGTTCAATTTCTTTTACTTCCACTTTTTTCGGTATATAATGAGAAACCAAAGTATCTCTCTGGAACACTGCCGCTGGATCAGATTCATATTCTGGCCGCGCAATTTCCTTCGGTTTCAGGATCGGCTTCAATTCCTCTGCTGCAGATGCCTCAGCCGCTGGCTTTTGCGATAGTGTTAATGCGGCCTCCTCTTTCTCTTCCCCTTTCTTAAACTCAAAGGCCATCTGCATCACATTTTCCACTTTCGTTTCCACTTCGGCCAAGCTGAGGAGCTCTTTTCCTACGGTTCTCGGCGCATGCAAAAATTCCTGCATTGCCTGGACCAATTTCAGTGGGCGGACATGGGGATTTGTCTGAAGGCACCGGCTAATGAGTAAATCCCAATTCAATTTCGCATTGCAGACGATACGGGAAGGAAAATCAAAACACCCTTCTGGGACTCTCCCAGCCAAAAGAAAATAGGCCAAAATGCCGAATGCGTAGGCATCGACTGCCGGGGTGATCTCCTCTTCCAACCTTTGTTCGGGAGCCAGGAAGAAGAAATTCCGGATGAAATTGCGTTTCAGCCTCATCTCTTTTTCAGAATGCGTACCACTTGGGACCATCGCCTTCCCTATCTCTTCGCAAATGCGCAAAAAGGAGAGTCCTTCTCCAATGAAGCGAGTCATGCCGAAGTCAGAGAGAAGGAGTTTCACCCCAATATCTGCTGGGGCGACTAAAATATTGGTCAATTTAAGGGCGCCATGGACAACCCCATTTTCATGAGCGTAATCGAGAGCAGAGGCTATTTGAGATAGTAGATCGACCCAATCTTCTTCCTGTAAGCTTTTCCGTTTGAGTTCGAGATACCGGTCGAGATGGATCGTTTCCCCCATCGAGTCGACGACCGGGTCCATCACCAGGAAATAGCGGCCATCGCTGCAGGAAACATTATGAACTTTGGCGATGTTTGGATGATCGAGAACAGCAACGCTCCCTACTTGTTCTTCAAATCGGCGGATAAATGGAGGATTGGAACTGAGCTCTTCAGGCAGGACTTTTAAGACAAATAAGCGCTTGATGAACCGATGTTCCGCCAGAAAAACAGTCCCAAAAGCACCGTGCCCCAACTGCTTTTGAATTGTGTAGTCACCTAGAGTATCCATGGATCCCACAATAATGAATAAGGGAAATTAATAGAACAGGAAAATTAAATTAAACTCTCAGAAAGAAATCGGAAACGGCCACGCAACCGGGGTCCTCAACGATTCATCATCGTTGGGGTGGAAACGCAAACGTTCACGAAAAGATTAGATAAACTCAAATTGCGATTATACCGAGAGGGGTTTAAAAATACGCTATTTCGTGGACATAACCGTGAACGTGAACGTTTGCGTTTGCGTTTTCCGATTCGTGCTCACATTTCCGAATAATTCTCAGAAAGGAATCGCAAACGTTCACGAAAAGATTAGATAATGCCGAGGAATTTTGCGAAATACCAAGCCCCTATCACCAATAATACAAATAGAGTTCCCCAAAGAAGATTCGGGACCCATCGGATTCCCCCATGTGGGCTGCTCCTCATCTCGAGCGTGCCAATCCCATAAGCAAAATCTTGTTTTTCAGAAGGCAGCCGGAGCGCATCGGGATATTCTTTCGCTAATTTTTCATGCTCAAATCCTAAAAAAGAGGCGTATTGCCGAATAAATCCAAGAGCATAGACCGTGGATAGAAAATGACCTACCCTCCCCTCTTCAATCGCCTGAAGATAGAGCATCCGGATCGATGTGGCGTTTTCCACTTCTTTCAGGGTGAGATTCATCTCCTCTCTTTTCAAGCGGAACTTTTCTCCTAATCTTTTCAATCCTTCGCTCATTTGGGTATAGACCTCATCATTATTATACGTATCTTATCATCTTGAGTATTTCCTCCCAAGGTATTACAATGTTTTCATGGCTAAAGCAGCGTGTTTCACCGCAACGATCGATCTCAAACTGGCAGAAAAACTTAAAACAGATCTGCAAGAACAAGGATTTACATTCACACAACCCCCTTATACGATCTTCTCAGCGAAAAAGAAAGGGGTCTCATGCACTCTTTATGAGTCGGGAAAGCTGACTGTCCAAGGGAAAGAGATGGATCCTTTCTTGGAATTTTATCTCGAACCTGAAATTTTAAGAGAATTCCGCCATTCCCATCCAATAGCCCATCTGAATTTAGAGACGAGAATCGGAATGGACGAGGCTGGGAAAGGGGATTTTTTTGGCCCCCTCTCTGTCGCGGCCGTCTATGCCGATGGGGAAGGGATCAAGAAATTGCATGAACTCGGGGTGAAAGACAGCAAGCGCCTCTCCGACGATACGATCCTAAAAATCGCGAAAGAAATCCGCGCCGATTTTCTCTACACATCGATCCGCCTCTTCCCAGCGAAATACAACGAGCTCTACGGAAAATTTAAAAATTTGAACCGGATGCTTGCCTGGGCTCACGCATCGGCCCTAGGCGACCTGGTGAATAAATCGGGCTGCAAGGAAGCGATCCTAGACCAATTTGCCGATCCCTATGTGATGGAAAATGCACTGAAACAAAAAAAAATAGAGGTCCACCTCGTACAGAAGGTGAGAGCTGAAGAGGATCTGGTTGTAGCTGCCGCCTCTATTGTAGCGCGGGCAGGTTTTTTAGAAGGATTAAAAACTTTAAGCGATGAATATGCGATCCCGCTTCCGAAAGGGGCATCGAAAGCAGTGATCCAAACAGCCCAAAAATTCGCTGCGAAATTTGGGGTAGAGACCCTCTCAAAAGTGGGTAAAACACATTTCAAAACGATGAGCGATGTTACTCAAATTAAAGATACAGAACCTGATCCTGATTGAAGAGGCTGAAATAAACTTCGGCCCTGGACTCAATATTTTAACTGGGGAGACTGGCGCTGGCAAATCGGCAGTCCTCTCTGCGATCCGACTTTTGGCTGGTGAGAGGGCCGATCACCAATTGATCCGCAAGGGAGCCAAAATGGCTGTCGTAGAAGCTCTCTTGAGTTCTATCCAACCTTCTTTTTTTGAAGAAGAGGGAATCCCCATCCCAACTTTCCCTGTGCTCATCAGGCGGGAGATCTATGCATCTGGGAAAAACCGGAGCTTCATCGACGAGGCGCAAGTGGGACTTCAATCGTTAAAAAGATGCATCGGCTCAGCAATCGAACGGATCGACCAGAGCAGCTCGCTCGATCTTTGTTCTCAGGACGAACAGAGAAAATATCTCGACATATATGCTTCTCTCTCTTCCGATCTGGCTGAATTTTCCTCTCTTTACACAAAGACGCAGGAAGAAGCCAAAAAACTGCAAACTTTCTATGAATTGCAAAAACAGCGGGACCGAGATTTAAAAATTGCTGAAGATGATCTTGAGGCGATCGACTCTTACTCTCCTATGGAAGGGGAAGAAGAAAAACTGACAGAAGAGCACCATCTTTTGACTCACGGCCAAGAACTGATCGAAAAATTAGGGCAAGTTGCCAACGGCTTAAGCGAAGTCCCCTATTTCAAGCGGCAACTGGTAAATCTAGAACAATGTGTCCGGTTAGATCCGAAGTTAGAGCCGCTTACCGAAAGATTCCGCTCTGCCATTCTGGAACTCGACGATGTGGCCCTTACCCTCAGCTCCTATTTAGATCGCATTGAGATGGATCCGCTTAGGCTCGAGTGGCTCGAGAAAAGGATCGCCGGCTTCGAACTATTGAAAAAACGGTTTGGAATCCCCCTGCAAGAATTAAAAAAGAAAAAAAAGGAATTGCAAAACCAGATTGAGATGCTCTCTAATCTTGAAGAAGAGATAGAAACTCTCAAAAAACACCTCAACGCAACCGCAGAGAAAACGGAACTCTTAAGCAAAGCCATCTCGGAAAAAAGGAAAAAGGCGGCGCCCTTATTTGCTGATCTGATCCAAGAGGAATTGAAAAATCTCAACATTCCGAATGCCAATTTCCAAATCGAAATTGGACCAAAACCGCTCTCTCCGAACGGATCCGACGAGATCCGATTCCTCTTTTCCGCAAATACGGGAATTGCGCCTATCCCATTAGAGAATTGCGCTAGCGGAGGCGAATTATCGAGGAGCCTTCTTGCCCTCAAAACAGTCTTGTCTGAAAAAGAGCAATGTCCTTGTCTTGTGCTGGATGAGATCGATAGCAATGTCGGTGGACAAACAGCAGCGATCCTAGGTGAAAAATTGAAAAAACTCTCCCATTCGCGCCAAGTGATCTGCGTCACTCATTTTGTTCAAGTGGCCCGTTCTGCCCTTCACCATTTCCTCGTAGCAAAAGAAGAGCAGGACGAAAAGACTTTTACCCGAATCTCTAAACTCTCCCCGTCAGGTCGGGAAGATGAATACAAACGGATGCTTGGCGGTTATCGATGAAAAAATTATGGATATTCATAATCCCTTTATTCTTATTGGCTGAGGAGGAAGAGTCCCTTTTAAAAACCTATTGGAAATACCATCCTCTTCATGTTGGAGGGAATGGGATCTATCTGGGTTCTGCAGAAGTGGAGCCTCAGCATGGAGGCGATTCGATCGGCGATCTCGAATTCAACAAAGAAAATATTTTCGCCACGATCTTAATCCCTGTGAGTCGATATACCTACTTTTTCCCGCGGGTAGAATGGAATACCTTTCGGATGCATTGGGATAAAAATCCGAAATTCGATCAAACGCGCTTCTACTATTGGCAATTTGCCCTCACTTTCTACACCATCGCAATGGAACATTGGCGCTGGATCATCCGCGCCGATTACAATGTCGATCAAGAGCACTTCACAGACCCCCTTTATAGCCTTTTTTCAAGCCTTTTTTGGGGCACCTATAAGATCCATCGAAAATGGCACTACCACATCGGGGCATTGGGTTATGTCGGCCTTCAGGGAAATCAAATTTACCCCGTCATCGGAGCCGATTGGGCTCCCAATAAAAAGTGGTTTTTCCAGGCTGTATTTCCTATCGTCTATTCGATTGATTACAACTGGAGAGAGGGGTGGCGCATTTCCTTAAAAGGAAGACCGATGCGGGAACGTTTCCGTGTAGGGAAAAATGAGTTGCAGCCAAACTCGATCTTCAACTATTCATCGATGGGAGCTGAGGCGAACCTCCATTATGAAATTCCCCGAAAATTTGAGTTTGAGCTTTTTGCGGGCTACAATTTCGGAGGCTCCTTCTACATCAAAAACCGCTCGGGACACAAAGCTCTCTACACCAATGTGCAAGGCGCCCCCTACGCAGGCGCAACTCTCGATTATGGCTTTTGAACTACTTGTTCAAATTGAAAGATTTCAAGAATCGGCTGAAGGTTTTTTCATCGAGCGCATTTTTCTGCCCTTCCATCGCGATCAGGAACAATTTGTTCCCAACCATCAAAGCCTGGCCGCGGAAATAGCTTGTGCCGTTTTGGACCAAGAAGTTAAGCGCAGGATATCCCATCAATTTGATCAGGTCTGCAAAGACCAGCTGATTTTCAGGATGGTGGTCGACAATCCCCTTGAGAAGCCCTTCCAATCCAGCCACTTCATGACCTTGGGAAAGAGGCATCGGATAGGTAGCGATCAGGAGTAAAAAGACCCCTTTTTCACCATGAGGCGCAACATAAATATCGTAATTGAGGCGATAGGCGCCGTCGGCAATCGGAAGCGATTGCTGGATCATCTGAGGCTGTGAGGGAAATTCGATCTGACATTCCCCATTCTTAGCAAAAATTGGCTTCCATGTCGGCCCTTCATCAGCATGAGCAACCGATCGGAAGAAGACATGCGCTGCAAAAAGAGCGAACGCTAAAAACCAAATGCCCACTTTTTTTGCGAGCTGTTTATTTACATTCATAATCCCCTCCTCAGGAGCTCAAGAGATGTTCCCTCATTCCAAAGAAAAGTCGTCTTTGACGGCGCTTCTATGGAGATCCCGAAACTAAATAAGATCAATATCCAAATCGCCATCAAGACAACAGAAATGATGATTCCAGCGACGATCACGTTGAAAATCGTTTTCAGGATCGATAACTTTTGCACTTCGGCAAGAGCATTCAAATAGATCACTAATGACCAGACAGCCAGAATTACTTTGGCAATCAAGATGATAAATAAAACCGTGACGACCCCATTGCTCAGCAAATACCCTTCTGGGAAATTCATGAACAGTTGCGCCCCAAAGATCCCGACCATCAAAAGCCAGAGAGGTATATTGAGGACAAACGGAACGCACGACCAAGCAAAAGCGGAGCGGATTTCCGAATAAGTCCCCTCCCCCTTGAACCATTTTCCCGTCCGGGCGACAAGCCAGCTCCAAATTGAAAACCAGATCATCCCCCATAAAGGAGATAGGATTGCAGCTGCAATCACAAGCGCCGCCGGAGAGAAGAAGGACCCTAAAGAAGCTGATTGGAATAGATTCAAGAGCGAGGAAAAACCGTATACGGCAGCTAGGAGCCAAATGGACTTATTTGGATTTTCCTGTACGATTTCACGAATCGTCTCGCGTGGGCGGACCCAGATGGAGAGCCAAGGAGAGTTTTCCATGTTTTACTTACCCGTTTTCTGGTGCCCCGATCTATTCGGGGTTTTAGAGAGCGCGGGGCCCTCTTGCAGCTGTAGCTCAGGTGAATAGACAGAGGCACCAGAAATCAAATAGTTACGCCTACAAGCTAATTATAGAAACAAAACTATTTATTTTACAAATAGATTAAAATAATTGGATGAACGAGATTGAATATCAATAACGAAATGAGAAAAGAGAGAAGCCAGGCGAGAACGAAATTCCCGACAGCAGAGAGGAGAGAAAATTTTTGCGTTTCTCGAAGAGCTTGGACAAGAAGGACATAGCTCCAGAGCGCAACAATGAACGTGATGAAGTTGATAAAGATCGAAGAAGGCCCTGTGCTCGCATGGATGAACACATCATTAGGATGGTTCGCGAGAAGGATGAGCCACATAAAAACAGAAACCGAGGAGGGAATTTTCGACCAAGCAATCGCTGTGCGCAAATGGGAAGCGGAAGAATGACCTTTAAAAAGCTTCCCCGTTAAATGGAATATCCAACTGGTATAATAGAGCCATGCAAATCCGATAATGGGGGATAAGAGAATACTTAAGATTAGGATCGTGTAGTAGGGGGTGTTCAAACCCAACGACCACCAATTTGAAAAAAAAAGGAAATTCTCAAAAACATAAAGAGAAGATAGGGCGTAAATTCCATACTTGGAATTTGCATGGAGAATCGCCCGTATCGTGACCGTCGGCTGACTCCACATAGAGAGCCAGGGATTTCTACCGGCTACTTGCACCATTGCCGATTATTCTTCACTTTCCAGATCGTCGTTTAGTTCGTTCACTTCATCATCAAAAACGATCTCGTCGTAATCCATCGATTCAGTCTCAGTTAAAAGATCTTCTTCTGTCGCCTCTTCGATCAGTTGGGGCATTACATTTTGTTTAGGAGGAGTAGCAGCTGTAGATGCTAGCAATGCAAATGCAGTGGTAAGAACTAACATAGAAATAACCTCAATGGTTGCCTTTACATTCCATTCTAGTTCAATCAATAGCTTTTAGTAAAGCATCTCGTAAGAAGGGGCTTTGAAAAGAGAAGTGTTTGGCCAAGAGTTTTGCGGGAAGAGCCCGTGCGCTAGAGAGAAAAAGCTCCTCCCCCATTTGACCGAAAAGCAACCGGACAGCCCAAGCAGGAAGATAGAGAAGGCGGGGCCTGTGCACAATCCCGGCCAAAGTTTTGGACAATTCTTCTTGTCTAACAGGATGAGGAGAAACGATGTTGACCGCTCCCTGTATCGAACTATCCAACAAGATGAACTCGATAGCGCGGTTTAGATCGGCTAAATCGACCCAGCTGACCCATTGCCGTCCGCTCCCAATCCTTCCCCCTAAACCGCGCTTGTAGGAGGCCAACATGGCAGCTAGCGCTCCTCCTTCTCTTCCCAATACCATTCCGAAACGGGCGTGAATTGTCCGGATCCCCTTCTTCTCTATAGGCCGGCTCTCCTTTTCCCATTCCGAGCAAACCTGGGAGAGAAACCCGTTGCCGCAAGGGCTCTTCTCATCGAGAATTTCCTCACCCCTATCGCCATAAAACCCAACTCCTGAAGCGGAAATGAAGATTTTTGGGGGATGTTTCAATTGGGAAATGATTTGGGACAAGATGCGAGTGGTCGCAAGGCGGCTCTCTAAGATCTTGGACCGTTTCGATTCGGTCCATCTGCCGAAAACCGACTCTCCGCTCAAGTGGATATAGGCATCAAAATGTTCAAAATCTTGGGATGAAGAATCTAGAGATATTTTCCCATGTGGAAGCGGGACAACTGAATGACCCGCGGAAATTAGATAAGAGGCTAAAGATTTCCCAATGAAACCTGAAGCCCCTGAGAGGAGGATCCTCATTCTTCCCGGTTTTTTCTACCGCAGCATTTGCAGCCGCAACCGCAGCCAGAACTTCCTGAACTGCAAGAACCACTGGAGCTGCAAGAACTGCCTGAACCGCAGGAAGAGCAGCCGCAACTGCAACATCTGCAAAGGAAACCAATTCCGAGGATACCCGCAATCCCGACCAGACCGAAAATGACTCGGGCTCCCATGGTCGACATGCCGCCGAAAACATCGGAAATTAGATCATACTGGAAAAAGCCGACGAGTCCCCAATTCAAAGAACCGACGACCATCAATAGCAACACAAGGAAACGGACCGCTTTCATCATTCCTCCAACCTACGTTATAATCCTCATCGTAAACAATTTTTAATAGATTGTCACCAGAAAACAGTAGACGGATGGAAAGAAATCTGTTAAATTCTGTAGCCGAAATTATGCCTAAGTTTGATAGTCAAGACCTTGAACACCTGAAGAAATTATGCCGGCTCGACTGTACGCCCGAGGAAGATGCCGCCATCCTATCTTCTATCCCTAAGATCCTCCAGTACATGGAGCAGTTGAAAGAGGTCGATACTGAAGGGGTTCGCACTTGCCGTTATGTGCTCCGCTCAATGATGAAAAACCGGATGAGAGAAGATGTTGCGGGAGATTTGCTTCCCCGCGAACAATTCCTCTCCAATGCCCCTGATCAAATTGGGGGGATGATCCGGGTTCCGCCCGTCTTGAAGGCTCCATGAAGATCCACCAACTCAGCGCTATTCAACTTCGCGACGCCTTCCTCAAAGGAGAAGTGTCCGCCGTCCAGATCGCCGAATATTTTTTGAAGCGGATCGAGTTATACAACAAAGATTTAGGAGCATTCCTCTCCGTTTTAGGGCCGAGGGCTTTGATAAAAGCGGAAGCGCTTGACCAGAAGCGGCGCAAAAACCTCCCTCTTGGAAGGATGGCAGCGATCCCCATTGCCATTAAAGATAACATGCACATCGCAGGTGAAATCACCACATGCGGATCGAAATTCCTTAAGAATTACAGGGCCCCATTCGATGCGACAGCGATCCGCTTGATGGAGGAAGAAGATGCCCTCTTCATCGGGAAGACCAACCTCGATGAATTTGCGATGGGATCGACGAATGAAAATTCCGCCTATTTTCCTGCCAACAACCCGTGGGATCCAAAGTGTATCGCCGGAGGCTCCTCCGGAGGTTCCGCTGCTGCCGTCGCAGCCCGCCTCTCTTTAATCGGCACTGGGAGCGATACGGGAGGATCGATTCGCCAACCAGCTGGATTTTGCGGCATCGTCGGGTTCAAGCCCACTTATGGACGCGTTTCCCGTTATGGACTAGTCGCCTACGGCTCTTCGCTCGATCAAATTGGTCCTTTGACAACTACTGTCGCTGACGCCGCCTTGACGATGGAAGTGATCGGCAGGTCTTGCCCTCACGACGCAACCTCGCTTGATTTTCCTCCCGAAACCTACCCCCTTTCCACCGATCTGCGCGACATCAAGATCGGCATCCCCACCCGTTTCCTAGAGAATCTAAAGCCGGAAATCCGAAACAACTTCGACGCTTCTCTCGAAGTCTTTAAATCTTTAGGCGCCAAGACCGTTGAAATCAATCTCGACATCTTAAACTATTCGATCGCGGTTTACTACATCATCGCCACCGCAGAAGCCTCGACAAACTTAGCCCGTTTCGATGGGATCCGCTACGGCGTCCGCTCCAAACATGCAAAAACTCTCGAAGAGATCTATGAGTATTCTCGGAAAGAGGGCTTTGGACGGGAAGTGAAGAAGAGGATCATGCTGGGGACCTATGTCCTTTCTGCTGGCTACCAAGACGCCTATTATAAAAAAGCGCAAAAAGTGCGCACCCTGATCATCGATGCGTTTGAACAGGCCTTTGCTTCTTGCGATGCGGTCTTAATGCCGATTGCCCCCTCAGGCGCATTTGAACACCATTCGATCCACGACCCGATCGAGATGTTCATGCAAGATATCTTTTCGATCCCAGCTAATCTCGCTGGCCTTCCCGCTATTTCGCTCCCCTCCGGCTTTGACGGGCGCGGGATGCCCCTCAGTTTGCAGATCATCGGCCCCCAAATGTGCGATGTCCCCGTTCTCCAATATGCACACGCCTATGAACAGGCGACACGCCATCTCCAAATACCGCCGAAATTCAAGGACGAAGTATGACAAACGATCTCCCTTATGATCTTTGGGAACCGGTCATCGGTTTGGAGATCCACGTCCAGCTCAATACAAAATCGAAAATTTTCAGTCCCGCCCCTAACCATTTTGGAGATGAGCCCAACACCAATATCTCCTCGGTCTG
>CAYZHU010000008.1:0-23318 GCA_964477585.1 uncultured bacterium | reverse complement strand
ATGCTCAAAAAAGTGATTATCCGAGCTGATGTAAGCGGCGATGCCGTTCTCGAATTGCCGAGAGAGATCAAACGGTACCGGGTAAGGAAAAGTTTGCGGGAAAAAGGGATCAAACAAGAGCGGGATGAGCCGCTCAAGTTAGAGGCAAAAAAAACCTTTTTTCTTGACCTGTTTCAAAAATGAAAACCATGTCGACAAATGTTCTTTCTTACGAACTGTTGTTGCTGGCGAGTCAAAGCCTTCACGATCCCCATTCTCTTTTAGGATTGCACCAGACCCCGCAAGGGCAAAAAATCCGCCTCTGGCGCCCAGGCGGAGATAAGATCTATCTCGAAGTATTGGGACAGATCGTCGAAGCGAACCGGATCGATGAGCGGGGCCTTTTTGAATATGCCCCTCCGCGGCAGATTCAGGGAGGCGATTACCGAATTTATCATCGAAACGGACTTCTTGCGCATGACCCTTACTCTTTTCTTCCGACAATCGGGGAGATCGATACTTTTCTGTTCAATAAAGGATGCCACTACGAACTCTACGGGATGCTAGGGGCCAATTTAAAAACCTTTCACAACATCCAAGGGACCCAATTTGCCGTTTGGGCTCCCAATGCCCGATCGGTATCGCTGGTCGGCGATTTCAACCATTGGGATGGGCGGGTGAACCCGATGCGAAGCATGGGCGCCTCTGGCGTCTGGGAGCTTTTTGTCCCTGGGTTAGTACAGGGGGAAAAATACAAGTTTGAGATCCACACTAAAGAGGGATATGTCCGGGTCAAAAGCGATCCGGTCGCATTTTTCTCAGAATTGAGACCTCTAACCGCTTCGATTGTCTACGATCTCAATGCCTATTCTTGGAAAGACCAGGAATGGATGGAAAAACGGATTTCCCAATCGTT
This sequence comes from uncultured bacterium, assembly GCA_964477585.1. Lineage (GTDB taxonomy): Bacteria > Chlamydiota > Chlamydiia > Chlamydiales > SM23-39 > CAYZHU01. The sequence continues at coordinate 22,423 of CAYZHU010000008.1, read as the reverse complement.
GAACCGGCCGATCAATATCTACGAAATGCATCCCGGCTCCTGGCGCAATTTTGGATCGGAATTTCCCCAATACAGGGAACTTGCCGTTGAAATTGCGAAATATTGCCTGGAGATGGGATATACCCATGTCGAGCTGATGCCGGTGATGGAACATCCTCTCGATGAGTCGTGGGGCTATCAGGTGACAGGATTTTTTTCCACGACAAGCCGCTATGGGACGCCGGCCGATTTCCAATTTTTCGTCGATCATCTCCACCAAAACGGAATTGGGGTGATCCTCGATTGGGTTCCGGCCCATTTCCCCACAGACGACTACTCGCTCAACCGATTTGATGGGACGGCTCTTTATGAGCATGAAGATCCCCGGAAAGGGATGCACCCCCATTGGCAAACGGCGATTTTCAACTATGGGCGATCCGAAGTTTCCAATTTTCTCATCGCGAGCGCCCTCTTTTGGCTCGACAAAATGCATATCGATGGGCTCAGAGTCGATGCGGTCGCATCGCTTCTTTATTTAGATTACGGAAGAAAGGCAGGGGAGTGGATCCCCAACCCCGATGGGAGCAATTTCAATACCGATGCGATCGAATTTCTCAAGCATCTCAATTCGATTGCCCATCAGCGGTTTCCCAATGTATTGATGATCGCGGAAGAATCTTCTTCTTATCTGGGAGTGACCCATCCTGTCGATGCGAATGGGCTTGGGTTCGATCTGAAGTGGAACATGGGATGGATGAACGATACCCTTCGCTATTTCCACAAAGATCCTATTTATAGAAAATTCCATCAAAATGAACTCACCTTCAGCCTTCTCTATGCTTTTTCAGAGAAATTCCTCTGTGTATTATCCCACGACGAGGTGGTCCACGGAAAGGGGAGCCTCATCACAAAAATGGCTGGACCCGATTGGCAAAAGTTCGCTAATGTCCGCCTCCTCATCAGCTATATGACTTGCCATCCGGGTAAAAAACTCCTCTTCATGGGAGGAGAAATAGGACAATGGAACGAATGGTATTGCAAAGCCCAAATCGACTGGTATCTCCTCCAATATCCTCTTCATCAAGGCCTTTTCGAAATGGTGCGGGATCTCAATCATTTTTATCTCGCTCGCAAAGCTCTTTGGGAATTTGATTTTGAATGGCGCGGCTATGAGTGGATCGATTTTTCCGATTCTGAAAACAGCGTGATTTCCTATCTTAGGAAAGGGGAAGATTCCAACCTTGCCTGCGTCCATAATTTCACGCCCGAATTTCTCCCTGACTATTGGATCAAGTTAGCCCGGGTGAAGAAGATCCGGGAAGTATTCAATACCGATGCAAAGAAATATGGAGGATCGGATAAAACCAATTCCCAAATTGAAGTCCAAAAAGAGGGATTAACGATTTCTCTAGCCCCGCTTGCAACGATGATTTTCGAGGTCGAATTTGAGTAAATATATTCTTAAAAATCAACGGGAATATATCGAACTTGCCGAAGAACTCATCGAGCGCGATAAACACTATTACGACGAAGCAAAGCCCTCTATCTCCGATTACGAATACGACCAAAAGATGGCGGCCCTGATCCGCTATGAAAAAGAGCATCCTGAGCAGGCGCTACCCAATACTCCCTCAAGCCGGATAGCCGAATCGCCGACCGAAGGATTCAAACAAAAAGAACACCTTGTCCCGATGATGTCTCTTGCCAACACTTATTCGGAGGAAGAGGTGGGCGATTTCATCAAACGGGTCCACAAGCTCCTTGAGAAAAAAGAGGTCTCCTTTTGCGCTGAATTGAAGATGGATGGGACGGCGATCTCCCTTCTATACAAAGAGGGGCATCTCGTCCATGCGCTGACCCGCGGCAACGGAAAAGTCGGAGACGACGTGACCGCCAATATCAAGACGATCAAATCGGTCCCCCTGAAATTAGAAGGGTCCCACATCCCGAGAGTTCTTGAGGTGAGGGGAGAGGTCTACATGAGCCTTGCCACTTTCCATGCCCTCAATACAGAGCGGGAAGAGGAGGGGTTGGAGGTGTTTGCCAATCCACGGAACTCTGCCGCTGGATCTTTGAAACTTCTCGATCCAAGAGAAGTAGCCAAAAGAAAACTCAATCTCGCCGCTTATGGAGTCGCCGAAGGGGAATTCCCCGTCTCCACGCAGCACGAGCTCCACCACTACCTCAAAAAATTGGGCCTTCCCACTTCCAAGCCGGAACATATCGCACTTTGCCATGACCTTGCCGAAATCATGAAATTCGCCGCAAAAATCCAAAAGGAGAGACCGCACCTTCCGTTCGAGATCGATGGAATTGTGATCAAAGTGGACGATTTAAAAGCCCATCCTATCCTCGGCGCGACAGGGAAAGTCCCTCGTCATGCAGTCGCTTATAAATTTGCCCCTGAGCAGGCCTTTACCCGCGTCCGCGACATTGTGGTTCAAGTAGGCCGCACCGGCGTCCTTACACCGGTGGCGGAACTCGAGCCGGTCCATCTTGCAGGGAGCACCATTTCCCGCACGACGCTCCACAACCAAGATGAAGTGGCCAGGAAGGATATTCGGATTGGCGACTGGGTTGCGATCGAGAAAGCGGGAGATGTGATCCCCCAAGTAGTCCGGGTCGATTTCAAAAAAAGGCCTCACGACAGCAAACCGTGGCACATGCCGAAGCATTGCCCTCTTTGCAAAACAGCAGTCGTCCACCACGCGGGAGAAGTAGCGGTCCGATGCCCCAATCCCAAGTGTGAAGGGCAGCGGGTGCGCCGGATCATCTACTTTGCCTCGAAACATGCGATGGATATCGAGCATATGGGGGAAAAAGTAGTTGCGCAATTAGTTGACAAAGGGCTCATCAACCGCCCCTCAGATATCTACTTGCTCGATGAAAAAGATTTGGCTCAGCTCGACGGGTTCAAAGAGAAATCGATTCAAAATCTTCTGCAGAGCATCGATGCCTCTCGCAAGTGCACACTCGCCCGCTTCATCATGGGACTTGGGATCAAATCGGTCGGGACCGAAACAGCGGAACTTCTGGCAGAGGAATCTCGCGATCTCGACACGCTTCTTCATATGAAAGAGGCTGATTTTATTGCGATCGATGGCATTGGAGAAAAAACGGCCAAGATCATTGCGGAATTTTTCCATGATTCTGACAATCAAGATGAGATCAAACATCTTCTTAAGAATGGCATTGAGCCCCAAAAGCTGAAAAAGAAGATGACGGGTCATTCTTTCTCGGGCAAGAACTTTGTTTTGACTGGAACGCTCCACCATTTTTCTCGCGATGAGGCGGCGGCCATCATCAAAGAGCGTGGAGGGCATGTCTCAGGCTCTGTTTCCAAGAATACTGATTATCTTCTTCTTGGCGACGATCCTGGCTCTAAATACGACAAAGCAAAAAAACTTCAGATCCCGATTCTTTCCGAAGAGCAATTCCGAAAAATGATTGCCTAGTGAAGTGGATAAACATTCCGCAGCAACCAGGCTTATTTTTTTCATCAACGCAAAGACGCGGAGTCGCAAAGGCGTAAAGAGAAAATTCTTACTGCTTCACAGGAGATAGATCGCGACCCTGCGCTGAGTTAGAGTCTTAACAACCGGGCCCAAACTCATTTTTGTCGCTGCCTTTGGCAGTTCCGCGCGATTTCTTTGAAATCGGCGGCATGGGCGAAAGGGAAGCCCTCTCGCGCTCTCCCCATCTCAAATGTTTATACATCTGCCCCATCGGGTACGCACGCGGGCACGATAAGAATTTTACTCTCTGCGCCTTTACTCTCCGCGTCTTTGCGTTGAATTTTTCGGAAAACGGAGACTCGGTTCGGTATCGGTCTCGCAAGGATTGATGCAAAGCGTTAGGCACTATTGATGGCGATGAGGAGGGGGACGGTGGCGAGGCCGAGGGCGGCGGCGAAGGGGGGAAGGCCGAATTTCGCTAGATGGACGAAGTCGTGCGATAGGTTCTGGGGAGAAGTGAAATAGGCGGAAATAGCATAGGCGATATGCGCGGCAAAGTCGATCGCGCCGTAAGCGATGAAATAGCGGGAAAGAGTTTCATGTTTCTTCCGGAGGGCAAGGCCGACAGCGAGGAGAATAGAGGATATGAAGAGGGAAAAACCGGCTCCGAGAGCCGTCACAATGATGGCGGCGCCTATCTTGCCGATCTTCTTTCCTAATGCAGTGAGCTTGGCTGTGGAAAATTGGGTCATCCCTCCCTTAAATGGGACAATATCAATTTTCGGATCCGTTTGAAAAAGGGCTTTGGCAGCGAGTGCATGGCCCGATTCATGGATCAGAGTTTGTAAATTCGATCCTGAAATGAGAGTAAAGGAGGCGACGGGGACTACATCTGACGCTAAAACCAAGGGAGAATAGATTTCCCGATTCGCCTTATTTTGGTGGCACTTGTGAAGGGAGTATGCGCCAACAATCCGGAAGAGTGTATTCACGATAAATTGAGTGGCGAGAAGAGATAGGAATAGAATTGCAGTAGGAGGGGTCGCGATAAAACTTGCGACGGCGATCCCGATGGCAAGGGTTATGACTAATTCGGTTAAGGAACGTAGAGCCACCGTTTTGATAAGATCTTTCTTAGACGGCGGCATGCTTAGAGAATGAGAAAAAGGAGAGTGTTCAATTCTAGAAACCATGGGGAATATTATGAGGGAAATGACCTTAACTGAGAATGGAAGCTTTTTCTTTAAGCCGCTAGAAAGGCGACGTTGATCCGCATGGTGGGAAGGAAGGGAGGGGTGCGGGAAAAGGTAAGATTGGGTTTGACCGCGACCGCAATATGGAACGAATGGCCCCCTGGTGTCGCAGGAAGGAAATGGCGCCTTCGGAGTCTTTCCAAATCGGGAGATTTGAGTTTGAAAAACCAAACTTGGCTCACTTCGGGCCAGATAGAGGGTTCGATCGAATAGAGCCCCTCAATCTCAAAAGAAAATTCTTGGCCTAATTCGGCAATAGTATCGAGATATTGGAATTTCATCTCGCGAGCCGGAATGACAGGGACATGGGCCCCATCGGGCGACCCGAAGAGGTTGAAATAAGGGGGGCGGACTAGACCATAGGCTTTTAAGTACGGGATAAGGCTTGAAATGAACCGGTTGTCGATGTCGAGATAGATGAGCCCTTGTTTGTTTTGCCTTAAGGTCCCTTTCCCCTTGCAGAGAGAGCGGAGAAGGAGGGAATTGCCTGGGACCAGGCGCGCTTTGGAAATTTCATTTGTCTCAGTGAGCAAATAAGGGATAGGGGTAGGGTTTTTCCTTAAGTCGTTGTCCAATGCGCCCTTAGAGAAATAACGGGGCAGGCGGTAAGTAACATTCGCCCTTTCGAGCGGTTTTTTAAGCCGGGGAGGGGAATGGATCTCGAAACTGGGGCTCTGTTCTTCGATCAGGTCGCGCATCGCCCCTAGAACCCTCCCAAGGGTCAAAAGGGTTCTTCTTTGACGTCGGGGGTGGGATGAAATGGAGGAGCGAGACCAGGCAAGGCGGCTCATCTGCCGCTTCGAGACATACTCGGGGTCTTGATTTAAATAATCTTTTGATAATCTGGAAAGTGGATAATAGCTCATCTTGCTCCGCAACGTAAATATTTTATACTAATTGCGAGTAAAAATAAACTAAAAGAATTAGTTTAATCATATATGGGGTCGATTAGGGGAGGAGGTTGGAAAGAGAACTCGATTATATAAATGCCTACTCCTGAAAGAACTAATCCTGGAATGCCATAAGAAAGACAACCAAGCGTAGTAATAAGGGCTCGTGTGCAGTTTTTCTTTGTTATGTAAGGGCGAACCTTTTTATAGTAAGGGCGAACTTTTTTATAGATGGGCGAGGCGATGCTGGCGGCTTTATCTTTGAGCTCTGTTCCTTTTGCTGTTGCCGGTTTTAGCTGCTCTCCAACCCGATGCAAAACGTCGGCCGCTTTCTCTTGAACAAAAGAGGCTTTCTCTCTTGCGGCGTCTCCTACTGGAATTCCCGCTGTTCTCCCTAGCAAGGTCCCAGCTAGCCCGAAGGCTAAACCTACAGGTCCTTCAGAGAGGCCCATAAGAGCCGAAGCTGCATAATTACCGCTTGTAACTATATTATTTTTACCGAATGCCCCTTGGTAGCATCCGCCTAAAAATCCAGTAATAGCACCAATACCAAATGAAGTAGCCATAATGTGGATTAATTTTATTACAAATTCTTGTTAATTTCAATTAAAAGAAGTTATATTACTTTAAGAGACTCGCGTGATTTAACGAGATCGCCGACGAGAGTTTGGTGGGAGTAACTGTGGACTTTGACAGATTGAAGCGTGCCGATAAGGCTTTCATCCCCTTCGAAGATCACTTTTTTCCAGCAGCGGGTTCTCCCTTTGAGCATCTTTCCATCTTTATTGAACCGCTCAACAAGCACCTCGTAGGCATTGCCTAGCATCGACTGCCGCTCTTCATTCATGATCTCATTCTGAACTTCGGTAAGCCTCTGCAGCCGGTCGAGCTTTACCTCTTCGGGAATGTCATCTTTCCAGCGCATGGCAGGAGTTCCTTTCCTTGGACTGTAAGCAAAAATGAAGGCGAGCGAGTAGCGGATCTGTTTGAGGACGTCGACAGTTTCTTGGAATTCTTCCTCAGTTTCCGTAGGGAATCCGACGATGATATCGGTACCGAGCGTTACATCAGGGACAATTTGTCTAAGAAGCAATACTTTTTCGAGATATTGTTCCTTGGTATAAATCCTGTGCATTTTTTTGAGGATCCGGCTCGATCCTGCTTGGATCGGAAAGTGGACAAACTCGCAAAGGGAGGGTAGATCGCGGATGGCTTGCATCAGCTCTACGGTGATGTCGATCGGGTGGGAGGTCATGAACCGGATTCGTTCCATGCCGGGGATCTGATCGATCTTTTGGAGCAAATCGTGAAAGAGGCAGTTCCACTCGGGCTTGTCCTTGCCGTAGCTATTCACATTCTGGCCTAGCAGAGTAATTTCTTTGTAGCCTTGATCGACGAGCCGCTTGCATTCGTCGACGATGCTTTCGGGCGGTCTTGAAACCTCTTCTCCCCGTGTATAAGGTACGACGCAATAGGTGCAAAATTTATTGCAGCCCCGGATGATCGAGACAAACGCTTTGATCTTATTGTCCCGTTTTGCGACTAGATAATCCAAATTTTCTTCAAACCGGTCATCGGTCTTATAGACCTGTCCCTTGGTATAGATCACTTCATCGAGGACGGTTCCCAGGTCGGTGATGTTATTGGTCCCGACGACGAAGTCGAGGTGGGGGAATTTTCGGAAGAGGGAATTTTTTTTGGCCATCGCCATGCAGCCTGTGACGCCGATGATCGCCCGTTTTTTCTGGGTCCGGCCTAACTTTCCAAGTTTTCCCATTACTTTCCGTTCGGCCAAATCGCGGATGGAGCAAGTATTGAAGATCAAGACATCTGCCAACTCCTCCTCAGCAACGGGAGTCAGCCCCCGTTTCTGGAGCTGGCCTGCCATGATCTCCGTATCGAGCTCATTCATCTGGCAGCCATAGGTCCGGATAAAATATGTTTTTGGCTCTTCCATAAGTGGTCCATTTTACACATGGAGTCTACTTATTGTCGAGAAAAGTCATTCAGCTTTTAAGAGCGTTTTCCAGAGATTGGATCACATCTTTCAGATCCCGATGTTTAGCCCAGCACAAAGGTGTGGCGCCTAGGTAATCCCTCGCAGAAGCGGTAAGGGGATTTTTTTTAATGATGCAGTTGGCAAGAAGAGGGTGCTTGCATAAAATGGTCCAATGAAGCGCTGTAGCCTTATGGTTATCCTCATCTAAGAGTTCGCTGGGTTCTAAATAATCGATTAGTAGAAAGGCTAAAAGCCCCATTCCCTTTTCAGAACCTCCGCGGATCGCTACATGAAGAGGGATGAGCCCTCGATCGGCATCGCGGTCGCATAAAGCATGAGGGACAGATTTCAATTTTTCAATCAGAGAATAGGCAGAAACTACATGTTCATTTAGGAGGAGAGAAAGCAGAGGTGTGTTCCCTGCAAAATTTCGATGCCGTAAATCATTGGCGGGAAGCTCGTCGATGAGAGTTTTTATTGTCTGTTTATTATTGGAGAGAATCGCTGCGTGGAGCTTGATAACTGAAGGGCGGTTAGGGGAGTTTAATGCAACATTTTCAGACAAGCTTTCGACGATCGCTTCCACAACTAAATGATACTCTTCCGCTATCGCTATCATAATAGCGGTTTGTCTTGGGCTGTTCTTCGCATGCGCGTTAACCCCTTTTTTTAATAGGGCGCTTGCTGCTTTTGGTAAATTATTATAAGCCGCGCAATGAAGGTACGATTCGCCGTTGGTAGATTCATTCAGTTCCTCAATCGATAAGTTTTCAATTAGAGCCATGGCGCATTCTTCGCTTTTCATTATCATAGATAAATTGAGAGGAGTGCTTCCGTATGTATCTTTAACACTCAATTCGATCCCTGGTTTTTCGATCAACTTTTTTGCGATAGCGATCCTGCAGGTGTTTAAATGCAGAAGGGTCTTTCCCGTTGCTTCATCAACTGTGTTTAAGATCCGAGCAGGTAAGATGTCGATCAGAGACAGGGAAAAGGGTCGATCTAGATCGCAATACCTTTTAACCAAATTGATCAGAGCTGCGCATTCTTTTCTGTCAGGTTGGTAGTTCATTTTTAAGATGGTATCGATCGCGGGAAGATCTCTATTTCCTATTGCTAAAGCAAAGTCCGCTTTGAGGTCAGTGATAGAATTCAGAGCCGTGCTTGAAGCGGTAGATGGGATTGGAGGAATCGAGGGCATAGCGACAGGTGGTAAGAGAACGGCGTTTGGGTCGGATCCCACTATTGGGATTAATTCAGAAATTTCAGGATTAATGTAAATCATTTTACTAAGTTATTAAATTAATTACGTATTATTTTACAATAATTTATATATAATGTAAATTAACTTTATATGTTATTCATTGTTAGCTACTTATGATTTTGAGATTCGAGGGGTTTCAAATTTCTTTCCAAAAAAGTCCAACCCAGCTATTATGTCATTTTCAATTTGTCATTTTAGGATCTTGAGACATGAATCAGAAACAGAAGACACCGTTGCTCACGCAGAAAGAGGCCTTGGATAGTCGCAAGTGGTATCTTTTCGATGCAACCGGAAAAACATTAGGACGATTTGCCGCTGAAATTACGAAAGTTCTTCGCGGGAAACACCGACCTGACTACACTCCCAATGTCGATTGCGGCGATGGGGTCATCATCATCAATGCTGAGAAAATCGCAGTGACTGGGATGAAAGAGGCTCGGAAGATCTACCGCACCTACACAGGGTTTATCGGCGGTATGAGAGAAGTTCCATTTAGGACATTGATCGCCCGGAAGCCTGAGATTGTATTAGAGCGGGCCATCAAAGGAATGATGCCGAAGACTCGCCTTGGCGGTCAGCAAGTGAAGAAGCTTCGGATTTTTAAAGGGACGAAGCACGATCTCCAAGCCCAAAATCCCATCCCTGTAACTATTTAAAGGATCATCTACATGGCAACTCAAGAAGAAATAATTGGTATTGGACGCAGGAAAAGAGCTGTATCATCTGTACGGGTGAGACGGGGTACCGGAATCATCGATGTCAATGGACGCACATTTGAAGAGTATTTTCCCCTTGCATTGCAGCGCGATCTGATCTTGGCGCCTCTCCAGAAGTTCGGAGAAGTAGAGAAGGTAGATCTCGTGATCCGAGTTAAAGGTGGAGGAACCGAGGCTCAGGCCGTAGCGACACGTCTTGGCATAAGCCGCGCCCTAGTTCAAGAGAATGAAGAAATTCGGGGCGATCTGAAAGGCCTTTGGTTTCTCACACGCGATCCGCGTAAGAAAGAGCGTAAAAAATACGGCCGCAAGAAAGCCCGTAAGCGCTTCCAATTCTCTAAGAGATAATTTCTTTTTATTCCCCATTATGATACCGGTTGCCTTATGGAAGGTAAACCGGTATCTGCTTCGTTCATTATAGATCAAGTAGTAGAAGTATTTCCCAATGATATTAACCCGCATGGCACCCTTTTTGGGGGGCGGGTGATGCAGATCGTCGATTCTTTGGCGTCCATTGTGGCCAAACGGCACTGCGGCAAAGTGTGTGTCACGTTAGGGATAGACTCTGTCCGTTTCCGGAATCCGGCAAAAAGGGGGGATATCCTAGTTTGCAAGGCCTCGGTCAATCGGACCTGGCGCACTTCGATGGAAATCGGGGTGAAGGTTCTCGCTGAGGATTTCCGGACACTAGAGCAGAAGGAGATCCTTTCGGCCTATTTTACGTTTGTCGCCATCGGCGATGATGATAGGCCTGTCGAAATTATCCCTGTTATTCCAGAAACAGTAGATCAGAAAAGGCGCTACGCAGAAGCGGAGTCCCGCCGCCAGTATCGCCTCACTCAGCGATAAATATCGGTGTATTTCTTTTTTAGATAGGAGACGTAGGCGGTTTCGCTCAATGGTTTGCCAGTCACTTTTTTAACGAGTTCTTCAGAGCTGTAGCTCTTTCCCCATCGATGGATGTTCTCTTTCAGCCAAGCGCGTATGAAGGCTAGGTCCCCTTTTTCAGTCTTTTTCTCCCAATCTGGATGGTCTTTGGCAAAAGCTGTGAAAAATTGGGCGGAGAGGATGTTGCCGAGAGCGTAGGTTGGAAAATAACCAAAATCTCCAAGGGACCAATGGATGTCCTGTAGACACCCTTGCGTGTCGTCAGGAGGGGTAATGCCGAGAAATTCTTTTACTTTTTCATTCCACGCTTCTGGTAGATCGCTTACTTCCAAAGAGCCGGTGATGAGCGCTTTTTCGATCTCAAATCGGATGATCACATGGAGGCAATAGGTCACCTCGTCGGCTTCCACCCGGATAAAGGTAGGCTTCACCTGATTCACCGCGCGGTAGAACCGGTCGAGCGAGATCGATTTCAGGTGGGTGGGGAGAGCTTTTTGCAACTGCGGATAGAAGAATTTTAAGAAGGGGAGGCTTCTGCCGATCAATGTCTCCCACCAGCGGGATTGGCTCTCGTGAACGCTCAATGAGGCTGCCTCAGCGAGCGGAGTTCCCCAATGTTCGAGTGGAAGTCCCATCTCATAAAACGAGTGTCCCGCTTCATGCAAAATCGAAAAGAGGTTGCTCATGAAGTTATTCGGGATGATACGCGTAGTGATGCGGCTATCGTGAGGATGCAAAGCCAACGAGAAAGGATGGGCGGAGAGGTCCAATCGGGTATAGGCCATCTCCATCGGAAGTTTTGAAAGGAGAAGCTTTCCTGCTTGGGTTTGGGCCGATTCGCTTACCGTTTTGTGAAGGAATCGGTTATCGACCTGCTTGCTTTCCCCAATTTTTTTGAGCAATCCTCTCAATTCTTTTTGCAAGGGATCGAAAATCGCAGTCACACGGGACGCCGTCATACACGGCTCATAACTTTCCAGAAGAGCGTCGTAAGGGTGGTCAGTAAAACCTAAAATTTCTGTTTTTTTCCTGACTAAGTCCACAATCTTTTCTAAGAATGGGGCAAATAGTTTGAAGTTGTTTTCTTTCTTTGCGATCGACCAAATTTGGCTTGCTTCCGAGGTTACTTGGGAAAAAGTCTTCACAAAGGAAGCGGGAAGCTTTACCGAACGGGTATATTCGCGATGCCATTCCCTCACAGCGTGATGGAGGATTTTGGGCAGCCCTTTGATCTTCACTTTCCCTGTTGAAATATGGACCAATTTTTCAAGGAGTCCCTTATATTTTCGGCTCGTCTTCAACTCGTGGATCAAGCTCGACAATTGGGCGATTTGATGGCTCCGGGGTGTGATCCCTCCCGAGGGCATATAGGTTTCTTGGTCCCAATGGAGGAGCGTCAAGATCGAATTGTATGTGTGGATTTCAGTTGAAAATTCCTTCAAATCTAAGTAGGGCTTAGGCGCTTTCATATGGGGTAAGGATAGAATATTTAAATATTAAAAACAATGATGAGGGGCATAACGGCGGAACCAGAGTTCCAAAGCGATGAGACTCCAAAGCCGGGTCGCATGGCTCCTCTTTCGGGAAGTTTCATCTCGGATCAATTTCTCAATGACCCCTTTTTTGAATAGATTCCGCTTCGACAATGTCGAAAGGGTATCTTTCATCAGGGGCTGGAGTTTGTCTCCTAGCCATTCCCGAAGCGGCATCACAAACCCTGCTTTGCTTCTCCAAATGATCTCTGGAGGAAGATATTTTTCCGCAGCTTTTTTTAAGAGATATTTTCCCTCCGTTCCACGCAATTTAAAGCGAGAGGGAAGGCGTGAGGCAAATTCGATGAGCCGATGGTCGAGATAGGGGACTCTTGCCTCAAGCGAAAAGGCCATTGTGCTCCGGTCCACTTTCGTGAGGAGATCGTCAGCGAGCCAGAGTTTGATATCGACATGGAGCATCTTATCGAGCGGGTCCGCCGAATCGCAAGAGAGATAGTGTCCCTCTGCTAGATGCTCTAATGAGAGTTGGTTCCGAAATGTAAAATAGGAACGGTGGAGTTCCGAATCGAAGAGGCATGGGATTGTCGTATAGCGGCGGGGCAAGGGGCGGGCTGCCGCTTTAAAAATCCGGTTTTTCCTGGCGATCTTCGGGAGAAGGGGATAGAGCCATCGGAAGGGAGAAGCATGCAGCGCGGATGTGAGCGGCGCCTCTTTGAGCCGTTTTGGATAATTGCTGTAGCCAGCAAATACTTCGTCAGCCCCCTCGCCGGTCAAAACGACTTTGACGGTACGGCTCGTCAACTGGCTGAGGAGAAGCGTCGGGAGCGCTGCCTGATCGCCGAGGGGCTCATCGAAAGTTTTGGACAAATGATCGATCATCCCGACCACATCCTGCTCCTTGACGAAGAGGGGGCAATATTCGGCGCCGATATGGGAAGCTACCCGCGAGGCAAACTCATGTTCGCTAGGGAGATTTTCCCCAAAGCCGAGATTGAAAATTTGGATCGGGCGGGAGCTTTCCGATTGCATGATTGCAGCGACGAGAGAGGAGTCGATCCCTCCGCTGACAAAAGCTCCGATCGGCACATCGGAGACCATCATGGAAGAAACCGATTTCCGGATCTCTTCTCTGAGCAATTCCACGGCCTCTTCTTCTCCCACTTCCAATTTTGGCAAATAGGAGGGGTGCCAATATCTTTTTTGCTCAAAGAGGCCTCTTTTTACTACTAAGTAGTGGGCAGCTGGAAGTTTTTTGATTTTCCGGAAGATCGAGTAAGGGGCAGGGATGTATTGACATTCTAAGTAAAGGCCGATCCCGGTTGGGTCGATTTCTTTTGAAACGGCAGGGTGTTCCAGGAGCGCCTTAATTTCAGAGGCAAAGACCATCCTCTCTCCCTCTTGCGAGATATAGAGCGGTTTCACTCCGAGCGGATCGCGGGCAAGGAGGAGAGTTTCTTTTTTCCGGTCCCAAAAGGCAAAGGAGAACATTCCGCGCAGCTTCGGAAGCGCCTCCACTCCCCATTCGATGAGAGCCTGCATGAGGACTTCTGTATCTCCCGTTGTGGCAAAAGGTCTTCTTAACTCTTTCCGAAGTTCCTGAAAGTTGTAAAGCTCTCCATTGTAGACGAGGACAAAGCGTCCATCTTGACTCACCATTGGCTGCGAGCTTCCCGCAAGATCGAGGATAGCTAGGCGCCGGTGTCCCAAGCCAACTTTTCCTTCGCAAAAAATCCCTTCTCCGTCTGGTCCTCGGTGAGCCAAGGCCCCATTCATTTTCTCAAGGATCTTTCTCTCGCAGGGCTCAGGATCGAACCATCCAGAAAAACCACACATCATTGTCCTTCAATCAGTCCATCTGTTATAATCGCTTCCATGAAAAAAATCTTCATCCTTCTTTGTCTGATCGCTTCTTGCGCAGCCGTCGGCAAAACGATCTATTGGGGAAGAAACGGGTTCAACATCTGCAAAATCCGCCCCCCTGTCCACACGCAATTTGAAATTTGGAATGAAGAAGCGGATCTCGCCTTTACTCAAACATATCGGTTCATTGGCAGAGGGAGGCAATGTTTTGCTTTTGCAAGCGAAGACGGGCGCTACGTCCTAAAACTCCCCCGCACGAATATCTACCAAATCCCGCTCCTCTCTTTCGGACGCGATTACTCTGGGAGAGCTGAACAAGAGCGGTTCATTTTAAATAGCTTTAAAATCGCTTACGAAGATCTCCGGCAAGAGACGGGGACGGTGGCGCTCCATTTTGGGCAGACGGAAGCCAAGCGCCCCCGTGTCACCCTGATCGATTCACTCGGCGTCCGCTACTATCTTCCTCTTCAAAGGACCACGTTTGTTCTCCAATATAGGCATCCGATTTTGATGAAGGCTTTCACGGAAGCTCTCAAACAGGGGAATCGTTCCGAGGCCGAAAAGATCCTCTCAGCCTTTATCGACGTTGTGATCGACCGAGGGAAGAAAGGGATTTGGAATCGAGACGAATCGTTCCTCCGAAACTATGGATATGATGGGGAAAGGGCCTATCAGATCGATATTGGGAGTTTCTACAAAAAAGAAAATGGGCACGCCTCAATCCACGATACGATGCATCCGGTCCGCACCTGGCTGTCTCAGCAAGATCCTGCAATGCTTCTCTACTTCGACGATGCTTTAAAATCAAAACTATAAAATATCGAAACAGGGATCGGCGAGACGCCGGCAGGATCGCTGTGGTTAAGCTATTTTATTGGGGTGCGGGGCATCCCCGCCTCTGTGGTGTCTATCTCTGTGGTTTATTTTTGCAACTGAGAATCCAGGTACGTCGGATGAACGGCTATAATTTTGCGAAGGGGCGGGCCGATGAGGCTAGGGCGATTGCCATCGGGGTCCAAATGACGAGGAAAGAGGGGAGGACTTGATTTTCGCCGAGGATGAGCATCCCATCGAGGATCGTCATAAGGGCGATGAATCCGAAGAGGCTGCAAGCGGCGATTAGAAATGTGGGGCGGTGGCGGCTGAAGCGCATCGAGATGGGGCCGATCGAGAGGAGAACAAGAAAGGGAAGAAGAGGGCGGGCCATCTTGTAATGGAGATGGGAAAGGATGCTTTGCCGATCGGCAGAATCGGATCCCGCTTGTCTGATCAGATCGGTAAGGGAACGATTTTCAAACGGGATGAACTTCTGCGGCGAGGCATCTTCCTTCCAAACGAGCTCGGGGAACAGTTTTTGATCGAAACTCTCCCGTTTTTCAAACTGTTTGTCGCCCCCTCTTGTGAGATGGTCGACAAAACGGCCTATAGGGGGTTTTAAAGTCTTCATGTGCCAAATATCGTCGGCTGACACCACCCAAAATACATCGAATAGTTCTTGGGTTTCGGGGTTGAAGCTTTGGTAGATCAACTCTGAATCGTCATCCAAAATAAGAGAAGAGACTTTCTCATTTTTCGTTTTTTTCGATTTATCCCGTAACTGATACGCCTCGTCTTGCGATTGAGGAGAAAACCATTGGCTATTGCCGTAAGAAATAAGAGAGAGAATCCCAGCAAAAATGAAGAAAGGAGAGAGAAGTTTTTTCTTGGAGAGGCCTGCCATTTGCAAGGCAATGATCTGATGGGAATTGATATCGGTCAGGACTTTCATTGAAGCTAAGAGAAAAGATAGAGGAAAGAAAAGTTCCAAATGGATCGAGAATTGCTTCAAATAATACAAGATGGCACGGGAAAGAGTCGTAGACTCTCCAGAGAAATACCGGACTCCATTCACGGAGAGATCGACTAGGACATATCCAATCAGGATCGAAATGAGTATAAAAAGGAAAGTATTCAGGAGATGTTTGAAGAAAAACCGGTGCCAAATTTTCATGAAAGTCCTTTTGAAATGCGTCGAAGTTGCAGGATGCTCGTAATCCAAATGAGAATGTGGGGAGCAAAAAAGGCGACGATTGCAGGAATCAGCCAGTTTTTCAGTTCTTTCCCAAGCAAATAACTGATCAAGACTGTCAAGGTTAAACAAAAGATATAAAGGAGCCCTTTTTTCGAAGGAGTCCTCCCTTGCTCGATCCCAAACGCGGCGCCCAGAAGTGTGAAGCTGAATACCGCGATAGATAGAGAAATACGGCGCAAAATCTCTATGCGCGCGCCCAAAGCATGTTTTCCATTCTCAACGGATCGGATCCGGAGCATGGGAAGGCTCAGCGTATTGGCTTCGAGTCTCGGCCGGTTCTTTTTCAAAGCTGCAGAAAGGACAGGGGCGGCCGTCGACATGCAAGCCTGGTTTTCAATGACAAGAGTATCGAACGACTCCTCTTTTTCTGAATAGAGATGGGAGATGATCGCGACATCTTTCCCGAGCAGCTCTTCTCCTATAACATGGAGAGATTTCGCCGCGATAAGGCTGAGCCTCTGGTTATTTTGGGCAATTAAGATCAGGTCTTTGGCCGATTTTCCCTCATCTTTGATTTTCATTGAGAGATAGACATTTTTGATTTTGACCAGTTTTTGCCTCTGCATCAAGAGGAGAGGATTTTCCGAAGTCTCTTGATAGAGGAGGGTTTTCGATTCACGGCGGCAAAAAGGGGCAAGCTCCGAGCAAAAGGAAAAATTGAGAAGAGAGAGGAAGAGCGAGATAAAGAGGAGCGGCGCCAGGATCGAGCGAAGGCTCAAGCCGGAAGCGCGCAGCGCGGTCAGTTCATAAGTGCGGCTAAGCCTTTGAAATAGAAGGAGGGAAGCTAAGAGCGCAGAAATTGGAATTGCCATCGGCAAAATGAGGGGAAACTGGTATACTACGAAGAGTCCTGTCTTCAGCCAATCGGAACTGAGGGCTGCAAAGCGGGCGATCTGTTTGAAGCGGGAGACGAGAAGGACTGCCATGAATGTGCAGACCGAAAGGCAGAAAACCCGCAAATAGAGTTTTAGGACGTAGCGCCAATATTTTGGAAACATGTTGAAAGAATACCTGAACATTGAAAAGTTTATCAATGACCATTGGGATCAAAAGAGTCCGCTTCTTTTGGGCTATTCAGGAGGACCCGACTCGAAGGCGCTCCTTTATTTACTCCTCGACGCCGGCGTAAAGCCGCAGGTGGCCCATGTCGATCACGGTTGGCGGCCCGAGAGCGGTGCGGAAGCTTCCCGGCTCCGCCAGGAGATTGAACAGTTAGGCATCATCTTTCACACTACGCGGCTTGAACATGTCACGGGAGAAGAAGGGGCAAGAGTTGCCCGGCTCAATTTCTTTAAGACGCTGCTCCCATTTCAAGCGCTCCTTTTGGCCCACCAAGGCGACGATTTAGCCGAAACGGCTCTGAAGCGGGTCTTTGAAGGGGCTTACCTCCCATTTTTAGGGGGGATGGAACCAGTGAGTTCTTTAGAGGGGATCCCAATCTGGCGCCCCCTTCTCCATGTGCGAAAGCATGAAATTCTCCGCTATTTAGAGGAAAAAGGGCTCCAGGCCTTACAGGATCCCACCAATGAAGATCCCGTTTATTTGCGCGCGCGGATGAGGTTGAAAATTTTCCCTTTTCTCAATCAAACTTTTGGGAAGGAAATCACAGAAAATCTGATCTGTTTGGGAAAAAGAGCCTCTGAGCTCAAGCATTATTTAGATAAAAAGGTGGAAGATGCGGAAGTAGAGGAGAGCGATGTCGGGAAATCAGTCAATTTGATCCCCTATGAAAGGATCGAACGGCGCCATCTCCTCCAACTCTTGGCCCGTAAGTTTGAGATTTCTTTTCCTAGGAGCGTATTGGAAAATATTCTTGATTGGGTGGAGGAGAGAGCTCCAAAACGGCGAATTAACGTGCAATCTAGAGAAATATGGATCGATAAGGGCGTGGTTGTTTTTGTTGCAAGCGACTTATTTTCAGTGTGTTAGAACTATTTGAGACAATTAAATGCGTTTTTGCTATAGGTCAGGTTTCTAGCTCTTTACTTTATCGTTTGAAAATGATTTAATTAACTTATACAAAGCAAGGCAGTTATGGCGAAATTCAGACCCGATTCGAAAAAAGGATTTCCAGGAGGATTCCTCCTCTTTCTTCTTGCTGCTATCCTGATCATTCTTGGAATCCAAACATTTACGGTAGATCAGTCCGCTAAAGTTTCGTTCAGCCACCAGTTGGAACATCTGTCCAACTTAGGCCTCACTGTTCCCGAAGAGAACCGGAAGATCGCCCAGAATGAGAATCTAGTCACCTTTAGCGGAAGATTCCGCGATCGCCTTTCTGATGAGAGCTTAGACAGATATAAATATCTTGAACTCCTCAACCGAAACCATGAGCTGAAAACAGAGAGCGCAAATTTATCGAGCGAATTGGACACTCTCCAGAAAAACGTACAAGATGCAGCCGATCTATATCTCCATATCAGCGGACAGAATCTCCCTCGTTCTGGCTACACAGTTGTCGGCTCTCTTTATGATGCCCCCGACCGGGACAGCGCAATTGTCATCAAATCTCTTTCCGACCGGGAAGTGGCGAGCCTCCCCTTTATCCAAAGGGCGCTCAGCCTAGCCCAGCAGTCCCAGAGCATTGAGACGATCGAATCTCTTGGAAAAGAAGTGAACGATTTAGTCGCTATCCTCCGCTCTCCTGCGCTTGGGATTGGAAGCGAATCGATCAAGTTGGAACTCAAGACATTGGCTAACCAGCTTTCTTCCGCCTTGGAATCTCCCGATCAGCAGCTCCGGACCTACCGGAATGCCTACAACCAATTGACTGGAATCATTGGGGATTTAGGCAGAGAAGCAGAAGGGGTCCGTCTAGGGGCGCTGAGAAGCGTCCGAAGCTATGTCGAGCAATTGAAACAATACTCTCAAGTTTCTATAGATTTAGAAAAAAATGAAGCTCTCTTAGATAAAGCGCGTCAAAAAATCGCTTCTGTGATCTGGTACTTCAATAACCAAGAACTCTCTACCCGTTCTTTGGAAAAGCAAGATCCTGAAGTGTTTGGCTACTGGTTTGCCCAGGCGAAGCAGGAATGGGAAAATTACAATGGGAACAAAGGCCTAGGGTACAGATCTCCTGACCAGCCGCGGAATACGGTTCTCGAAAAGACCTTCAAAAGCCAAGAGCCGGCGCCTAATTACTTCAGCTACATCTTGACGATCCTTCCTGTGATGCTCGTCATCCTCTTCCTCTATTTCATCTTCTCCAAACAGATGAAAGGGGTAGGATCTTCCGCGATGAATTTCGGCAAATCGCCAGCTAAGCTGATGACGAAAGAGACCAATAAGGTCACTTTCAAAGATGTCGCTGGGGCGGATGAGGCCAAAGAAGAGCTTAAAGAGATCGTCGACTTTCTAAAAGACCCGCAAAAATTTACCGCTTTAGGCGCCCGCATTCCAAAAGGCGTTCTTCTAGTAGGGCCGCCAGGGACCGGAAAGACCCTCGTCGCAAAAGCTGTGGCGGGAGAAGCTGATAGACCTTTCTTCTCGATCTCTGGATCTGACTTTGTCGAGATGTTTGTAGGGGTAGGAGCGAGCCGTATCCGCGATATGTTTGACACCGCGAAGAAAAACGCTCCCTGCATTATCTTTATGGATGAGATCGACGCGGTTGGCCGCCACAGAGGCGCAGGCATCGGCGGCGGACATGACGAGCGCGAACAGACCCTCAACCAGATCCTCGTCGAAATGGACGGTTTTGATACGAAAGAAGGGGTTATCTTGATGGCCGCAACCAACCGGCCCGATATCCTCGATCGAGCACTATTGCGGCCAGGCCGGTTTGACAGGCGGGTCGTTCTCGATCTTCCCGACGTAAAGGGGAGATTGGAGATCCTCAAAGTCCATGCGAGAAAAATCAAGATTGATAACTCTGTCGACTTAAACGATGTGGCCCGCACTACGCCGGGAGCGTCTGGGGCAGATTTGGAAAATATGCTCAATGAGGCAGCTCTTCTCGCTGCGAGAAATGGCCGCTCGGCCGTCACTTCGAAAGAGGTGAGGGAAGCGTGCGATAAGGTCCGTTATGGAAAAGAGCGGCGCAGCCTCGAAATGGATGAGAATGAGAAACGGACGACCGCTTTCCACGAATCGGGCCATGCGATTGCAGGGCTTATTGTGAAACATAGCGATCCTGTAGATAAAGTGACGATCATCCCTCGCGGATTCTCATTAGGCGCAACCCACTTCATGCCTCAGAAAAACAGGCTCAGCTATTGGAAAAAAGAGGTGCTCGACCAGCTCGTCGTCCTGATGGGTGGAAGGGCTGCTGAAGAGCTCTTTGTAAAAGATATGTCATCAGGGGCCCAGCATGATATTATGCAGGCGACCAAGATTGCCCGGAGCATGGTATGCGAATGGGGGATGAGCGATAATCTCGGGACAGTGACTTATGATCAGAGAACCGAATCGGGACAATACCTCGGGATGACCAACTATACTGAAAAGAGCTATTCCGATGAAACTGCCCAAAAAATTGATCTTGAAGTGAAGGCTCTTATCGAAGAGGCCCATAAACGGGCTATCAAAATCCTCGAGGAAAATCGGGATAAAGTACAGCTCATGGCCGATATGCTCATGGAATTTGAAACGCTCGATGCAACCGACGTGAAAGAGATCATGGCAGGCACCTGGGATGCAAACAAGAAGAGAACCCGGATGAAATCTGCAGATGATCTGCAGAAGAAAACCCCTCCTCCTCCACCGCCAGTACCAGTTGCAGTCCGTCCCGCAGGGCAAGATCCAGGGATGCAGCCCGGATTAAATTAATCAACGAGTAAAAGTGATTTGGATCTTGATATTTCCTTCACTATGAACAAGTTCTACTCTATAAATTCCGTTAGGATGATGTCGATATACTTTATGTAAGACACTTTCAATCTCAGATCTGTCTAGCTCTATACTGTTTTCAATTTTAAAAATTCCTTTAGCAGGATTGAAAAGGAACTTTGCATCTACAACTACTTTGTTTATCTCATAGACCAGGGTGTGATAAAGCGCCGTATAATCGTCCCCTAGAAGATGAAGATTCTTTGAAATATCAATAAACCCATCAATAGGTGAATTGTTATCTAATTCATCAATACGGAGATCATATCGAGTATCTTGAATGCTCAAAATAAACCTGGGTTCTGGAGCTGAATCGGGTATTTGGTCATTTAGCCATAAATAAACAGGAATAGGATCTCCTAATAAAACAAGACCGTCGTTACAGAATTTGACCGGGCTTTGAAATGCTGAAGAGAGTACTTTGTAGAACATTGAAGTATTTAAATGGTCTATGGTCTGCGGGAGATCTCTTTTAATTCTCAAATAGGCTGTCAATTTATCTAAAATAGCTTTTGCAAGCTGCTCAATTTTTTTGGGAGCAAGTCCTTGAATCATTTGCTGTATGGGATCCAATTTTATAGAATGATCATAATTTAGTTCTGGAGTTGCAACACGAACAACCCAATTGGCTGAAGCACTCCGCCTCATCTGAGGTTTTGAACAAGGAGACCCTGTAGGAGATTCAGGAATGCGATGTGTTGCTACTGTAACTGCTGCCATAATAAATACCTCATTATGGGAAGATAGTTTATCGGTTTAATCGATTATTGGAAAAGACAATTGTTTTGTAAAACAATTTTTAAATAGGCTCATTGTCGCTTTTGATAAAAGGATCCAATTGCGTGGAGCATGACTCCGATATAAAAAATGGGGACAACGTTCGTATAGATCTTGCAAGTGTATTCGGAAAGAAGACTGTGTTCAGCATCGGGACAAACTAGGTAAGTTCCTAGGTAATCGGTCAGAGCGGTAATGATTGCAAAATGGTTAGATTTTATATGGTCTGATCTTTTTACAACCCATCTTGTAGAGTCGGCAACTGCTTGTTCCAAGCTTGCGAAAGGCCATACAATTTTTCCTATCATAAGATCCTTAATTTTTTGCGAATTTACCAAATTTGGGTTCAACGAGCGTAATGAGATCTTTCGATTTCATGATGATCGATTCGGTTGTGAGCCCGCAATTGAAGGCAGCGCGCTCTTGCTCCGAAATTTGTTCATCGAAGAAGTTGTCGATATTGAGGAGATTGCCGAACGGGGGGACGCCGCCAATGATGAGACCAAACCGTTCTTGGATAATCGCTGGGTCCTCGAATTCACATTTTTCGCCGGCAAGTTCCGATGCGGCCTTCATATCGAGTTTGAGATGGGCCGGAATATTGAATTGGAAGTTTTTCTTTGTAGTTTTCCCGCGAAGGATAAGCGATTTGACCCCTTCTTCCATCCGGATATTCCGGGCGCGGGCTGAATCTTGAGCGGTTGGAGTGGGTTCATGGGTCATGTGTTCAAATTCCATCTTTCGCTTATGGAGCTGATGGACGATCTCATTGCGTATGTTTTCTCCGCCAAAGAAGATCTTCGCCTTGATCCTATTGCCAGCAATCCGTTTGGTATCGGAAGGAAAAAGCGATGCTTCCCGGATATTTTTGAGCTTGAGGAAGGTCATCGTGAGCCTTTCAAGGCCCATTCCAAAACCGCCGTGCGGGGGCATCCCATATTTGAAAATGCT
>CAYZHU010000007.1:0-23862 GCA_964477585.1 uncultured bacterium | reverse complement strand
GGGCGCCCATATCGATTATTCGGCAGTATATCGAGAGTCAGAAGACACCGCAGAGTTAGCCGCCGGAGCGACTTCCATCTCGGCCGTAAACGGCCGAGTTTTTCGTCGTCCATTTGATAAATATTTTTTTAAAGATATAAGAAAAGCCATCTGAGATAGGTGATGTACCAGTTTAATTAGTTATGAGTCTTTCGGCGGCTTTGAGAGCCGCGTCTATGTTAGGGAAAATATGCTCTTCGCCGATCTGCTTTGTCATCCCAAAACGCTGTAGATCTTTCTCTGTATGCCCATGAACTCCTGAAAGAATAAGCCTGGTTTTTGAATTGCGGCACTTTTCATAGAATTCTCTAAGCGCGTTCATCCCCGAAGCATCGATCATCGGAACATGCCTTAAACGGAGAATAAATACTTTTGGGGGAGCTTGGAGATTCGTCAGAAGATCTTTCAACATATCGGCAGCGCCGAAGAAAAACGGCCCCTGGATTTCGTAGACCTCAATCCCAGGAGGAACATGCTTTTTTGAAATCGCATCATGATCAAATCCCGGTTCTTGAAAAAGCTGCGTAAGAGGGATCGATTTGGAAAATTCGCTCATCCTCTTCATAAAAAGAAACGATGCAAGAATCATCCCAAAAGTGATGGCAACTGTTATATCGACAAAAATAGTGAGAAGAAAAGCGGTTAAAAGGATCGCAACATCTCCAAAGGGCGCTCGGAAAAGACGGACAAAATGGCCCACTTCACTCATGTTCCAAGCTACCATGATGAGCACTGCCGCAAGCGACGCGAGCGGAATTTGACTTACGATCGGGCTTAAAAAAAGGATGATGCAGAAGAGTGTGGCCGCATGGATCATCCCCGCAACAGGTGTTTGCGCCCCCGTTTTTACATTGGCAGCTGTTCGGGCTATCGCTCCAGTAGCTGGGATTCCTCCAAAGAGGATCGAGAAGAAGTTAGCAATCCCCTGTCCCAAAAGTTCTGTGTTCGATTTGTGCCTCCCTCCTGTCATCCCATCCGCGATCACACAAGAAAGCAGCGATTCAATCCCCCCTAAAAATGCGATCGTGATCGCATCGAAAAAAATTTCTGGAAATTTTCCTTCCGGAATCACTATGGAAGGGAAACTAGGAAGCGGCAAAGTATCAGGAATCAGCCCAAATTTTGATTGGATCGTCTCTACTGGGATCTGAAAGAAGACCGTCGCAGCGGTGACTAAAACTATAGAAGCGATCCCCCAGGGAATTTTTGGGATAAAACGGCGGATCAAGAGGATAATCGCAAGCGTCGCAGCCCCTAGCAGAAATGTAGTCTGGTCCATTGTTGGGAACGCCCGGAAATAGGCAGACCATTTTTCTATAAAATCTGCAGGCGGGGTTCCCATGCGCAAACCGAAAAAGTCTTTGATCTGGGAAGAAAAGATAATCACGGCAATTCCGGTCGTAAAACCAGTTACTAGCGGGTGGGGGACATACTTGATCCAAGAGCCAAGTTTAAATAGTGCAAACAAAACAAGGATGATAGAAGCGATCAAAGTGGAAAGAGCCAGCCCTTCGTATCCCGTCCTTTGGATGATATCGTATACGATCACGACAAAGGCGCCTGTCGGCCCACCTATCTGTACGCGGCTTCCTCCAAGAGCTGAGATGAGAAATCCAGCGATGATCGCCGTAAAAAGCCCCCTTTCTGGAGCAACCCCTGAAGCAATAGCAAAAGCCATCGCAAGAGGGAGGGCTATGATCCCTACCGTCACTCCTGCAGTCAGGTCCTTCTTAAAAGATCCAAATGAATATCCTTTCAAGCAAAGGATTGATTTTGGGATGAATTCTTGCCAAAATTTCATAAGGATATAATCCTAAAACTTTGACAAAAAAAAGGGAACAAGAGAATCTGAAACCTATGAAAAGAAAATTTTGGATCCCCTTTCTTCTCTTGATCGGATTCTACCCTCTCTTTACTTTCCTCGCAGGAAAGTTTCTATTCCAGAAAGAGAATCCGAGCTATCGAGAAGAAAGGGTCGTATCACATCAGTGATGGTGTCCGCCCCCATGATGTCCACCATGATGTCCACCATGATGACCCCCACCATGATGTCCCCCATCATTCCAATGGTGCCAGTTGTGGCCTCGCCAATGGCCGCCGTTCCAGCCATCATAATCTCCATACCACACGCCCCAATACCATCCGGGCCCATACCAAGAATAATCGTCATCGTATGGATAACAATTGCCATAGGCATCGCAGTAATAATTATCACCGCCGCCAAAGCCAACCCCGATAGAGACTTGGCCAAAAACAGCGCCGATTACTGCAAAACTTAAAATTGCCAACTTGTTCATAATTTCCTTTTATTTTGCTTATCCCATTTCTCCAAATGATCTAGGCGATTCCACCAATAGGGGTGTCTTCTCCTCCAGATCCAATAGGGCTCCGGACTTCCATACCAACGCCCGTAATACCATCCAGGCCCATACCAAAAATTCTGGTCGTAGTAGACCTTCCCGTCATAGACGTAAATAGTTGGCTCGCGGCTTTGGATGGAACCCAGGCATAAAAACAGGGATGCCAGCAGGTTCATCTCAGCATTATCGCTACAAATGATTAATGATGGCGATAACGTCCCCCATGCCAACGGCCCCCGCCTCCGCCCCAATTCCAGCGGTGGTAATTGTGCCATCGGTAAGGATACGAACTTCTCCATCCCCAATAAGAGGGTTCATCATAGTAGTAGGACCCATAATACCAACCTGGACCACCCCAGTAATCATCAGTATAATAAGGATAGTAATAGTTACCGTAAGAGTATCCTGGATAGGCATAAGCGCCGGCTCCATCAGGACCTACATAGACGCCTCCAGACATTGCACAGAGAGACAAACAACCGATTATTCCGATAAAAGCAGCTAGTTTGCGCATAGAAACTCCTTTTAAGCTCTATTTCGCACACTAGAAAAAAAGAAAAATTTAGGCAATGTAAAATATTACCACAATCCCAGGAACTTCCACCAGAGGCCTCCTAAGATCATGAAGATCAAGATATTTCCTATAGAGCAGATAAAGCCAAGCTTCCACCATTCCCCTACAGTGAGATACCCTGTGCCGAAAAGGATCGGTGCAGGACCCGATCCGTAGTGAGTAAGCCCGCCAAAAAGACTGCTGAAAAAAGCTAAAATCAACGCGGCTAATTCAGGAGGCGTCCCCATAGCGATCGAAACTATCAAGAGAGGCGCGTACATCGCCCCGATGTGGGCGACATTGCTCGCAAAGAAATAGTGAGAATAGAAATAGATCAAACTAATGATTAAAAATCCGATAATCCATTCAAATCCTTGCACATTGGCAACAACCCACTGGCTAAACCAAGTTGTAAGGCCATATTTGTTCAGATACGACGACAGAGTCACAAGCGTTGCAAACCAGATAAACGTATCCCAGGCCCCCTGCTCCTCAATTACCTCTTTCCATTTGATGATCCCGCTTATTAAAAGGATCGCTAATCCGATCAAAGCGGCAACAGTTGCCTTCATATTGATAGTCGACCCAAAAATCCAAAGGATGATCAGGAGGAGAAAAGTCCCGAGCATGACCCATTCTTTCCCCTTCATCGGTCCCATGTCCTTTAGCTTTTCACTCGCCATTTGCTTTGCATGGGGCGTCTGCCTGATAGTAGGAGGGCAAAACCGATAGATCAGATAAGGAATCGCAATCAAGCTCAATAGGCCCGGGACAATCGCTGCAATCGCCCAGCGCCCCCAGGAGATTTCGATACCTTCATTGCGAGCGAGTTCAGCAATCAAAGGATTTCCCGCCATCGATGTTAAGAACATGGCGCTAGTAATGGCAGAACCTTGATAGGCGCACATCGCAAGAAAGGCTCCCATCCTCGGATCATGAGATTTTCCAGAAAAGACCTCTGTCAATGCCTTCACAATCGGATAAACGATCCCCCCCACCCGCGCAGTCAAGCTCGGGATAGTAGGAGCTAAAATCAGGTCGGTCGCTACGAGCCCATAGCCTAGTCCCAAGCTGTTCTTCCCTAAAATCGACATCACTTTATAGGCAACTCTCGCCCCGAGACCTGTCAAGATAAACCCTCTCGCAATAAAGAAAGCCAGTACGACAAGCCAAACCGTCTCATTGCTAAATCCGCTGAAGGCATCATTGAATGAAAGGGTTTCTGTCACTACAGAAAAGGTGAGGGCGATCACCGAGAGCGTTCCCATCGGAAGAGGCTTTAAGATAATGCTGATCATGGTAGCGACCAAAATCGCAAATAGATGCCATCCCTGCAAGTTCACACCTTCAGGAGGAGGCAAAAACCAAAGAACCACACCGATCCCAGACGCAATAAGCAATTGGATCGCTTTCTTATATTCCTTGAACAACTCCATCGGCATACCCTCTCGAAAAGAAGAGGACTATAAACTCTTAAGAAATTTTTGGATAGTGCGAAAAAACGACGCCTGATTCTATAATCTTACCATTATGAAAAAGAAACTCTTTATTTTTGTCCTTCTGACGCAGGTTCTGACAGCAGCAAGCGGACCAATAGACCCCCTACTCGATCTGATGCAATTGCCTACTGATCTTCCCCCCGCAGAATTGGTGTTGGAAACGCAGAAACTTTGGACGCAAAAAGATAAAGAGAGATGGGAATTTGACCACCGCTATGAGGGGTGGAATGAAAAACTATGGCCTATTTTTGACCAGATGGGACTCTTAGGCGATAGAATCCCCCAAAAAAAAGAATATGATTACGTCCTAGTGCTCGGCGCTCTTTTCAAAACGATGGAAAAGCGGGTCCGCTATTTGGAAAGTCTGGTGGATAGCGGGATTACCTTTAAAGAGATCGTTTTCTTGGGGGGCGATCGGCCGCTTCTCGATTCGGAGAAAGAGGCAACCGGATTGAAAAACGAAAGCGAGCTGATGGAGTGGGTCTATCATCGATCGAAACTGTCTAAGGAAATTCCAGTCTCATTTGTGAAGGCACCCATGAAAATGAGAGCTGGCATCTGGAGGCGGCCGCAGACACAGGATACGGTAAAAGCTTGGCTCGAAACAGCCCCGCAGCCAGGTTCATCACTCGCGATCTCGAGCCAACCACACGTCCATTGCCAAGGGGCGATCTTAGACTACTTTTTGCCCGAAGGGTTTACTTGTGAAACAGTGGGCCCAAAGGTGACAGGGGACCCTTCTACTCCAGTGGTGCTCGATGCTATCGCGATGGAGCTATTCTGGAGAAACTCCCGTTAGCGCTTGGCATGATTTGAGCCAAGTTTCCATCAGCCACGCAGACTCTAAGAGAATCTTTTTATTTTCCTCCCAATGCTCCTTCTTTTTCATACCGCAAAAAGCAGTTGTAAACTGTGGAGTGGAGAGGACAAACTCGAGCGATTGGGCAAAACGGGACTCTGCTGGCGGCAGCGCTTCAAAGACACGCCTGGAAAGATGGCTCACCTGCGACTGCATCAGAGGCGCGGAGGCCATCAGCGCAATCCCCAGTTCTTTCGCAGTCTCTGCTACCGTTTTTTTAGAGGATTGATTTTTCAGATGGATCGCCTCCATCATCACCAGATTATAGGGAAGCTCGATTGCTTTAAAATGGTGGTCCTCCCCGCCTGCTTCTTTTGCAAGCCCGAAGATTTTGGCCAGTTGCAACGCCCCTTTTTTTTGTCGAAACCCATTCCAAGTCGCAAGCCCGTACCGTTGGATCTTTTTTTCAGCGACTTTCCTTTCCAACAATTTGAAAGCCTCTAACAATCTCCGGTTGAACTCTTTCTCTCCTACAACTTCCAATTGCAATTCAGGATTATGTAAATAGTAAAGATCGATCGATTCCAATCCCAAATTTTCTAAACTCTGATCGATCTGTACTTCGAGATAGGCGGGACTCATACAGTGAGCCCCAGCGACGATCTCTTTTGCCTGGATGATCTTGGTGTCTAAATAGTGGATCCTGACATAGTCTTCGAGAGATTCCAGATTGGTGTCGCAAGAAAGGAAACCCCCTTTTGTTGCTACCACAATCTGCTCTCTTTCCACTCCCCTCTTTCCTAACTCTTGGATCACTTTCTTCAACACCCGCTCGCTTCTCATGCATCGATAATTGATCGAGGTGTCGAAAAAATTGATCCCAGCCAATCCTGCTGAAAGCAAATTCTGCTCATACATCCGGTCGGTCGCATCGTTGACCGCTCCTAAATAGGTTCCCATCCCAAGGGCCGATACCGATAAGCCGTCAAATATCCGGATCTTCGACTCAGGCACCCCCTTTCCCTGAAAGTAGCGGCTCGTCCCTACGCTTGTTGCCCATTTCATGCTCATAGCGAGACCGCGTTCTGAGTTTTATTTACAGCGTAGCTCTGCAGCTTTAGGTTAGCCTTCCGATCTCCATAGTAAAAGAGAAGACCAAATATGGCCAAAGCGGCAGCTACTCCAATCCTCCATCTTCCAATCGGGTAGTGGGTGACGACGATCCGTTCCTCCCGATCCCAGCTCGTCATTTGAGTCATGCGGAGCCGATTATAGGCTACCATCATGCAGAAGACATTCAAAACTGGAATTCCCATCCCAAGCCCTCGAAACCAAACGGCAAAACTTCTTCTTAAAGCCCCCGTAAAATCCAATTTTCTTCCTCGCCCTTGAAACTTCAGTTTTGTCCCTAATAGAAATTTCCCTGGAGTCGTTCCCCAGCTCGCTAGCATCAAGGCCTCAATCGGGATCCAGACAAAATATTCAAATGGGACCAGATGCTCATACTTGCCAAATGGGAATTGCCCGTGAGCGAACTTTCTAATTCCCCATAAGATGAGAAAAAACCAGGAATAATCGAAAAAACGGCCTAAAAACCGAAGCCACGGATTGGCATGGGTAATATTCTCTTGGCGTTTGGCCCGCCCATTTTCAACGATGATTTCAGAGGGTTCAATGACTCGATCTTCCATAAAACCCATTATGGAATATTTCCGAATTGAAGTGTATTTGTAACAATAAGGGTTTTTGCAAAAAAACTTACGTGTATGGGCTATTACAACTGGCCGGAGGCGCGCAAGAGACGATTCATCAAAGCGGGATCGGATTGGATCTCCTCATCGCAAAAAATCGCAATTTCAGGAAGCTGGCGCCGATCGGCCGCCCGCAAATCAGCATAGAGAGATTGAACTGTTGGAACAACATAATCCTCCGGCAGCTCCAGCCGATCGTAAATGAGCCTCACCTTTGCTTTTGGGGCGTAGTGGCGATACTTCATCCCAGGGGAAAGAATTTTTTCATTGGAACCCGCAAGCGCCACTGGAATCCCTAAGGCCTCTTGCAATTCTTCTTGAGAAATTTGGCCAAGCCTTAAGATAGTCGGGGCCGGGTGGATAAGACTAAGCACAGTCGACTCAATTCCTACAGAGCAAGGTCCCCCGTCTACGACTGCCCCTATTTTTCCATCGAGATCTTCCAACACATCTTGAACTGTCGTGGCGCTTGGACGTCCCGAAAGATTAGCAGACGGGGCGGCGAGCGGAGCGCCAAATTGTTCGATCAGATCCAAAGCGATTCGGTGGGAGGGAATCCGGATGGCAATAGTGGGATGTCCCGCCGAAACAGCGGCTGGAACGGAACTTTTTCTCTTCACAATAAGGGAAAGAGGACCTGGCCAAAATCTTGCCGCCAATTGGTAAAATAGAGCGGGAAGCGATTCGGCAATCGATTCGGCCTGGATCAAATTTGAGATATGGGCAATGAGTGGATTATCTGAAGGCCGCCCCTTAATTTCAAACACCCGTTGTATTGCAGCAGGATCGAAGACTGGGGCCGCTAATCCATAAACCGTTTCTGTAGGGATAGCAATCGGATTTCCTTTATTTAAATGGTCGATAGCGATACAAAGTTCATTTCGAGTAAGAATTTGAGTTTTCATGACGATCATTCTAAAACAACCCCATAAATCTTTGCAATATCTTTATATTACTGCAATTAATTTACGGAACGGTTATGGTATAAAAATATTGTTATGACAATTGAACCTACACAACGAGATTCGCTTCTCTTCCCCTGGTTCCGATTTTTTCGCCCCAGCCACCGGACTTCTGGCGAGCAAATGCTGGGATTTGGGATTTATTTCCTGATTTGCTTGGGGCTAGGCCTCATCAGTCAAGTTCCTCGGACTCTTACTTGGATCGGCTATTTTTCTTTCTTGAGCCTTTCTGCTTGGACCCTATGGCGACGCTACTCACTCCGAATATTGAAGCTCGAAATCTCCCTCTTTTTTACCCAATTCATTTTTCAAATCGGATGGGCGCTCAACTTCTATCTCTTCAATTCCCCGCTCCTCGCTTTAGCAGCCCTCCTCCTCCTTCTATGCAACCAAGTGATAGCCATGCTCCTCTTTTGGAAAAAAGAACCCTTATCAGCCCAATTCCTCCTTCCCCCCTTTTTGTGGGCCTTTTATCTAATGTGTATAAACATGACGATCTGCATTTCAAATCCATGAGGTATCAATGTTAAAGAAATCGACTGCTTGGAGTGTGCTGATTTACGGCGCCCTTCTTTTTGTTTTAGGAATTTATGGGTATTGGGCGGCTGGAAGCGCACTTTCCCTCTATGCAGGCTCTGGATTCGGCGTCCTTCTGATTCTCAGTTCTTTAGGAATTTTCAAAGGATTTCGGTGGAGCGCTAGAGCTGCCCTCATTCTTACCCTTCTTCTCACCGCCCTCTTCGCAGTGCGGTATTCGACAACGGGAAAAGCGATGC
This sequence comes from uncultured bacterium, assembly GCA_964477585.1. GTDB lineage: Bacteria > Chlamydiota > Chlamydiia > Chlamydiales > SM23-39 > CAYZHU01. The sequence goes on along the minus strand of CAYZHU010000007.1, from coordinate 15,123 downwards.
CGGCCATCCTTTCAGTTATCAGCGGCGGCATGCTCCTTTTTCTCCTCGCCCAAGCTGGAACCTGGAAAAAATCCTCTTAATGGCGGATTTTAATCGGGTGTTTGAGCCGATGATGGAGAGTTTGGAAGAACTCGTCGACTGTCGATGCATAGCGATAGGCAGAATTGGAAAGATCCGGATCATCCTGATAAAGAGTCCAGCCATATGCAGTTTGCAGGATGATAAGATCTGAAATTTTCGATTCTTTTTCTACGAAAGTGATCAAATAGGGCTGTATCGAAAAACCATTCGATTCACTCAAATGGAAGGCTGTTTGTTTTGTGAGCGGATCCGCTTCGCGGATCAGGAAACTGCCCGGAAGAGAGTCCCAAAGCAAACGTTCTGCCTGGTATCTATTGACGTTGTCTGCCCATCCAGGCAAATGCTCGATCCGGTCTTGATCTGACGATAGGTGGATCGAAGAGAGATCTTGCAAAAGCGCCTCCTCAGGGAGAACTTCTAAAGAATTTGGGTGCTCCTCCTGACTTTTTAAGTTGAGCACTTTCACTGTTTCTGAGGCAATCTTCCACGCTAATGGCTTTAGATCAGAAGCTTTTAGTGGCAGATCTTGTGAATCTAAAGCCTCAAAGCGGACCTCTCCCTTCGATTGTTCTACGATGAGATGGATCTCTTTCCAATCCTCCATGCTCCCCTTTCTTTCTCGAATCAGGTGATGTTCCAATGCAGCAATTCTTTTCGCAAAGCGCATATCGCCTGTCTTCGTATTGATCAACACATTGTAAGTCCTCTTTTTTTCTCTTTGTTGCTTCTCCTTCCGCTCCAGCAAAGAATCTTTAAACCGGATCAGATTATTGAGAACTTCGCGCCTTGTAATTTCGATGACCATCCATATACCTAGTTGCTCGATAATGATAATTTCTATATATCAATAAAGAATTTATGGAAAATCAAAGACGATTTTTAGGTGTTTTTCTCTTAGCGATGCTCAACCTCTCGGTCATGACATCGCTCCGGAATCTCCCCCTGGTATCAGAGTATGGATATGGCTCCGCTTTTCTTTATCTTACCGTGGCCCTCCTCTTTTTGTTTCCAGCAGCTCTCATTTCGGCGGAACTTGCGACAGGCTGGAACCGGACAGGCGGCGTCTACATTTGGGTACGCGAAGCATTTGGACCTGGCTGGGGCTTCTTCGCTATCTGGATGCAGTGGATCCACAATGTTACCTGGTTTCCCGCCATCCTCTCTTTTTCCGCAACGGCTTTAGCCTATTTGATCCATGCCGTGATTGGGGAACCGGCAGCACACCTTCATGAACATAAAGGTTATCTCATCACATTCATTTTAAGCGGTTTTTGGGGATTTACGATTTTCAATTACTTCGGATTGAAAAATTCGAGCTGGTTCAGCGCTATTGGGGTGATCGCAGGGACAATCGTTCCTGGCTTTTTCTTGATCTTCTTAGGCGCTTTATGGATCATCCAAGGAGAGCCGCTACAAATCGAATTTACATGGGGCTCCCTCATTCCCCCTCTTAATGACATCCAACATCTCGTCTTCTTAACGGGACTCTTTCTCGCATTTGGCGGACTAGAAGTTTCCGCTGCCCACGCCCGCGAAGTGAAAGATCCCCAGAAGACGTTTCCCCGAGCTGTCGCAATCGCTGCGCTCCTTTCTCTTCTTCTTTATGTTATGGGAGCTTTAGCGATCTCCATCATGATCCCCAAAGAAAAGATCAATCTCGTTGCAAGCCTCATCGATGCCTACCAACAATTCCTGATCCATTTTCATCTCGAATGGCTCTTCATCCCGATCGGCCTCATGATCATTTTGGGAGCTATCGGCGAACTCAACGCCTGGATCATCGGCCCTGTACGGGCGCTCCACGCATCGACAAAACATGGCGATCTTCCCCCATTCTTTCAAAAACTCAACAATTATGGGATGCCATCGCGCCTTCTCTTTTTCCAAGGGATCATTGTCTCTATCGCAACTTTTGTTTTTCTCTTCATGCCCTCTGCGAGCAGCGCCTTTTGGATTTTAAGCGCCATGTCGGCTCAGATCTATTTGATCATGTACATCTTGATGTTCCTAGCTGCGATCAAACTCCGCTACAGCCATCCCCATGTAGAAAGGACTTACCGTATTCCCTATCATATGCCAGGGATCTGGTTTGTCGGTACTTTGGGCACCTTGAGTTCCATCTTTGCTTTTCTCATAGCTTTTATCCCTCCGGCGCAGCTGCGGGTGGGAAGTCTCTATTTCTATGAGGGATTTCTTTTGGGAGGGCTTGCTATCATGTGCCTCATCCCCTATCTCATTTACAAATTCCGAGACCCATCATGGCATCCCGATTTTGATGAAACAGAACACCCACATCCAAAGGAGCACTTTCAGTCATGAAAGAACCTAACGATCCAGAAATCCAACACAATCGGAAAAGCGATTACCCAATCCATCCCTTAATTTTAAACCGGTGGTCCCCTCGCTCTATGACTGGGGAAGAAATGAAAGATAGCGAAATCATGCCTCTATTTGAAGCGGCCAGGTGGGCCCCCTCCTCCTACAATGGCCAGCCCTGGCGATTTCTTTATGCCAAGAGAAATACACCTCATTGGGGGTTGTTTTTCGATCTTTTAATCGATTTCAACAAGCAGTGGTGCGCGAATGCCGCCCTTCTCGGCATGATCATTTCGCGCAAAACATTTGAGAAAAACAATAAACCATCCGTCACCCATAGCCTCGATGCCGGAGCGGCTTGGGAAAACCTTTGCCTCGAAGGGACTAGCCGCGGCCTTGTGGTCCATGGAATGGAAGGGTTTGATTACAAGAAAGCAAAGGCGGACTTATCGATCCCTGATGAATATGAGGTCCTCGCGATGTTTGCCGTCGGCAAAAAAGCGGCAAAATCGGCACTTCCACCGGAGCTGCAGAAGAGAGAAGTTCCTGGAGATCGCAAGAGAGTTTCGGAGTTTGTCTTTGAGGGTCAATTCAGACAATGAAAAATCGAGCGGCTTTGCCGCTCGATTCATAAGTACTTAAGAATCAAAGCTTATTCTTGAACAGCTGCCATAATAGAAGCTACGCCTGAAGATTTACGTCTGCGAGCATGGCGACGTTTGTGGTGTTTTTTACCAGCTTTTCTCTTTGTGTGGCGTTTTTTAGCTGTTTTGCGAGCTTTTTTATGAGCTCTTTTGTGTTTTCTTTTATGAGTTGCTTTTTTAGCAGCTCTTTTTTTTCTTCGTTTTACCATTTAAGTTCCTCCTTATTGTAAAGACCAACTCGTGAGACTTACTCACATTTTCATTTTGTCCTTACAAACTTAAGTATACAATTTTTAAATATTAATTACAAACATCTTGAACATTTTTCTTTACTTTCAATCAAGTCTAGTGTAATTAAAATCAAACCTAGAAACCATTCTGAGGGCATTTTTTGGGAGATTAAAAAAAAGAAAAAAATGTTAAACTCGCTGAAAATAGCAAAAAAATCGAGAATTTATACTTTTTTTGCAGATGTACATTGATTTGTAATTATTTATGACCATTCCTCTCTCAGAAAAGCTCCGACCGAAGAAATTGTCAGATATCGCAGGACAAGATCATTTAGTCGGTCCAAATGGCTACATCACCCGGATTGTCGAAAATGGGAGACCTCTCTCTATTCTATTATTCGGGCCTCCAGGCTCAGGAAAAACGACTATTGCCCGTTTGTATGCTTCAGCTTTTCGACTCCCCTTTATAACGATAAGCGCCGTCTTCAACACCACAGCTGAATTAAAAAAACTTCTTAAAGAAGGTCATGACACCCCCCTTTTTAATAGACAAATGATCGTATTTATCGACGAGATCCACCGATTCAATAAAGCGCAGCAAGATCTATTCCTACCTTTTCTCGAAGATGGGAGTCTCATTTTAATTGGCGCTACTACTGAAAATCCTTCATTTGAACTCAATAACGCTCTCCTTTCCCGACTCCGGGTTCTTTCTCTCTATCCCCTTTCTTCCGCCTCTTTAGAGCAAATCATCGCCCGATATGAAAAAGAGGTTCGCTCTTTACATTTAGAAGAAGAGGCGAAACAGTTCCTGATATCCCTTTCGCAAGGAGATGGGCGTTATCTTTTGAATCTAATCGAGAATCTCGAACAAGTTCCAAAAGATTCTTGGGATCTAGCCTCACTGTCTGAGATCCTCCAGAAAAAGGCGCCCCTCTATGATAAAGGCGGGGAAGGGCACTACAATTTGATCTCAGCCTTGCATAAAGCGGTGAGAGGTTCCGATCCCGACGGGGCTCTTTATTGGTTTGCCCGGATGTTGGAAGGGGGAGAAGATCCTCTCTTCATTGCCCGTCGTCTCATACGGATGGCCTCCGAAGATATCGGCCTTGCTGATCCGCAAGCTCTTACCTTAGCGCTCAATGGCTGGAACACCTATCATATGTTGGGATCTCCTGAAGGAGAGTTGACGCTAGCCCAAGTCGTCCTTTATTTGGCCCTTTGCCCCAAAAGCAATGCCGCCTACGCTGCTTACGGAAAAGCGCGTAAATTAGCCTCGGAAACAGGCCATTTTTCTCCTCCGAAGCATATCTTGAATGCACCCACCTCTTTGATGAAAGGGATGGGATACGGGGAAGGATATGAGTATGATCCCGATACGCCTTACGGTTTTTCGGGACAAGACTATTTCCCCGAAGGAATAGGGCGGACATGTTTCTACACTCCAGTGGAAAGAGGCTTCGAGCGCGAGATGAAAAAAAGGCTCGATTATTTCTCAAAATTACGGGAGCACTTGCAACAATCTAAATGAGCGGTTATAGTTTCCTTCATAAAATTTTAGAAAGTTATGTTGGAACTGAGCCCTGCCCGAAAGAACAAGATCAACCTCAATGACTACAACTGTGAGCTCGATATCGAAAACCGGATCGCGATGGCCGATTTCGATACTTTTGATATTGAAGTTCTAGAAGAAATCCTCTTCAGCCCCCTCAAATTCTCGATTAAGAAACTCTCCCGAAATCTCGAATGCGAAGAGGCTGAACTACTCGAAGTGTTGAAAAAATTTTCCCGCACCGGGCTCCTATCGCTCCAAGACGACACGATTGCCGTCGATAAGGAAAGGAGAAAGTATTTCGAATTTCAAATCAACCGCTTTGAACCCGATTTTAAACCCGACATGGAATTCATGCAGGGAATTTTGCGAAAAGTGCCGATCCATCTTCTCCCTTCTTGGTATGCGATTCCCCGCACATCGAACAATATCTTTGAATCAATCCTCGAAAAATACCTTCTCTCCCCTCAGATTTTCCATCGCTACCTGATGGAGCTCAATTTTGGAGATCCTATCTTTGCGTCAATAATGAATGATGTTTTCCATGCCCCAGATTTCAGAGTCCCCTCCAGCGACATCATCGCCAAATACAATCTCAGCAGAAGAGACTTCGAGGAAATTCTCCTCCTTTTAGAGTTTAACTTTGTCTGCTGCGTCAATTATGAAAAAGAGGATGACCATTGGCTCGAATTTGTCTCCCCTTTTTATGAATGGCACCAGTATCTCCGTTTTTTACATTCGACTGAAGCCCCTATCATTGACAAGCCAGTTCAACAATTTCAGACATCCCATTTCGCATTTCTCGAAGATTTGGCTGCAATCTTGCAAGCCATCAAGAAAAAACCTCTTCCTCTCAGCTCCCCAGAAGCCCTCTCCGATTCAACCCTCAAGGAATTGGCAGCGATCTGCGGCCTTCCGCAAACGGAAAAATATCTCAATCAAGCGATCGAGAAATTGTGTCTTGTGAAATTAGCCGATAAGATCAATGGAAAGCTCTATGCGTTAGAAGCTGCGAATGCCTGGCTTGACATGACCTTTGAAAATCAAGCCTTGTATCTCTATCGACATCCATTGAACCGAATACTCAACCCCTCGCTTCCAGCCCACATAGGATCGGAAAGGTATGTCCGGGAAGCTGAAAAATCGATCAGAAGGGTTTTGCATGGAAATTGGGTTTATTTTGACGATTTCTTCAAAGGTGTTATAGTCTCTTTAAGTGAAGATTCTGTCGTCATGTTGAAGAAGACAGGAAAACACTGGAAGTATACCCTCCCCACTTATGGAGAGGAAGAAAAGGCTCTTGTGAAATCGACCCTATTTGAATGGCTATTTGAAACGGGAATAGTGACAATTGGAACCTGTGAAGGGCGCGATTGTTTTGCTGTCACCTCTTTCGGCCGCTTCTTTTTTGAAGACTGATGCAGACATTTGCTTTAACAGACCTTCCCAAAATAGCGATCCTCGCCTTCCTGGAAATCTTGCTTTCTGCTGATAACGCGATTGTTTTGGGACTTATCAGCCACTCCCTACCCTTGCCTCTTCGCCGAAAAGCCCTTTTTATCGGAGTAATTTCTTCCTTTTTTTTTCGGGCTGTAGCCCTTATAGGAGCCGCATATATTCTCCGTTACTATTGGATCCAGCTTCTGGGGGCTTGCTATCTCTTCTATGTCTCGATCGCCCATTTTGTAAAAAAAAGAAATCAGGATGGATTCTCCCTCTCTACCCGCTCATTTTGGAAAACCGTATTCCTCATCGAATTTTTTGACTTGGCCTTTGCAATCGATTCGATCGTCACCGGTATTGCCTTCATTGAACCCAGTCCTTCCGCAACGATCCCTGACAAGCTATGGATTGTCTATGTAGGAGGCATGTTAGGTTTGCTAGGCATCCGGTATACCGCAGGCCTTTTCAGCCAGCTTCTCGACCGGTTTCCACGCCTAGAAACCAGCGCCTATCTCCTGATCGGGTGGATAGCCCTCAAGCTTTCGGTCATTGCGCTCGATCTTCCTATCCCCTACTTGACCCCCATCTTCTGGTCTGGCATCATAGTGCTCTTCCTATTAGGATTTAAAAAATAATGAATAAGGCTCCCAATCCTGAACTCGTATCCAATCGACGGGCTGGCCACGATTTTGAAATTCTCGATACTTTTGAGGCTGGCGTTATCCTGCTTGGCACCGAGATCAAATCGCTTCGGAACCATGGAGGTTCTCTCCAAGATGCCTATGTCGACTTCAAACCGGACGGCCTTTATCTCCTGAATGCCTCGATCGCGCCCTATATGTTCGGCAACATCCATAACCATGAGGATCGACGTCCTCGTAAACTCCTGATGCACAAGCGTGAAATGGAAAAGCTCCGCCGCCTTAAGCAAGAAAAGGGGTTAACCCTGATCCCCCTCTCTATCTATCTCAATAAAAAAGGGATAGCCAAAGTCCGGATTGCTACAGCTAAGGGGAAACGGGCCTATGACAAGAGAGCCTCTCTCAAAGAAAAAGAAGCCAAGCGCTCTATCCGCCGCGGCGAAGATGATTAAAAAATAACATTTTAGGAAATACAATTAATTTTATGACTGTACAATCTGCACAAAGAACCACATTAACCAAACAAATTGAATCTGCAATAACACTTACAGAAAGACTCTGCGCAGGACAACCAATTAATCAAGTATACTATTTCAGATTATGCACTCAGTTAGGGCTGCAACTGAAAGGCAGTTCACAAGAGAGAACTAATTCTAATATTTATTTATGGTCTGGAAATTGTCACAAAAATGGAATCGGGACAAAACGCAATGAAGCTACAGCGATTGTTCAATATACAAAAGGAGCAGCTTTAGGAAATTTAGAATGCATGATCCAACTAGCAATTCTCCATGATCCAGATACACATGTACCCACTCTAGAAAACAATAACGTTTTTTTTCATTGGTGTACCCTTGCAGTTAATCAGTATGAAATTGAAGCTCCTACTTATTCAGAAGATCTTAGAAAGATCTATTCCTATCTCTATACTTGGTTTGGGAATTGCTACTACATAGGATTCGGGACAGCTGTAAATATTGAAACTGCAAAGTTTTGGTTTGAAAAAGGAGCTGCTCTAGGAAACTTTTCGTGCAAAAACAATCTCGCAGATATCTATAATACAGAAAGATCTACTAATCCTTCTTTAGAAAATAAAGCCGCTTTCTTCAAATGGTGTTCTCAAGCAGCTGAGCAGCTTGAACATCATCAAGATCTAGAAATGGAATATTCCTATCTCTATAATTGGCTTGGGGATTGCTACAACAATGGATCCGGGACAGCTGTAAATATTGAAACTGCAAAGTATTGGTTTGAAAAAGGAGCTGCTCTAGGAAACTTATCGTGCAAAATCAATTTAGCTATACTCTTCTCTAAAGAAAGACAAATAAATTCTTCTCCAGAAAATAATGCTGGCTGCTTTGAGTGGTGCGCTCAAGCAATTTCGCAGCTTGAGTTTGAAGGGCGTCGAGATCCCAAAGAGCAATATTCCTTTCTCTATAATTGGCTTGCAACTTGCTTTAAATCTGCGATTGGAACTGAACAGAATATGTCCGCAGCCACTTATTGGTACGAAAGAGGAGCGGAATTAGGAAATAGTATATGCATGATCCGTCTTGCAGGGTTCTATAGAAACAAGATTTACCCAAATGAAGCAATTCCCCAAATAAAGCCACCTCTCCGAGAGCAAGATCAACAACTGATTCAGGCAAATTCCCATCCCGATCTTAAAATGGAATATCAATTTCCGGATGATAGAGAAGAGCTGCTTCGTAGAGCATTTAATTGGTGCTTTAAAGCAGCGGATCAACTAGATAAAACTGAACAATTAAAAGCCAAATACTCACATATCTATTGGTGGCTTTCCCAATACTACGCTTCCCCCAACTTCCTTGAAGATGAGACTACTGTGTACGATCCGGTTAAGGCAGTTGATTACTCTAATCGAGCTCGAACTGCAGGCTATAATTTTAAAGCGGGAGAAGCCTAGCTTGAGCCTATTGCCGCAGATGCGGACGCTTAAAATCGTAAACATTTAAATATCAAGCATTTAGCCGCGCCTAACACATTATCATACAACAAAATTCTATTTATCAATAATAACCTTGAATTATACATTTATTTTAGTTATAATTTAATATAAAAATTCTATGAGCATAGAACCAATTTCCAATTCTTCGCCATCGGCTCAAACACCGAATGAGCCTATAAATGTAGCTAGAGGCGCATTCCCACCTGCCATGAATCCCGTATTAGGAATCGTCTCAGGCTTCGACCCAGGCATCCTATCTCAAATCGATCCTTCAACATTGCCGCAATGGCAGAGGCAAAAGTTCGATGCAGAGTTCATTGACTTATTGACCCAATATGAAGATGAACCTGAAGGGGCAAAGAAAGACATAATGCGCGAAGAATTGAGAGCGCATTGCTTTGCGCTGAACGAATGGATTCAACCTGCATCTGAACTGCATTTTCCTGTGGATGCAGAGAATACGCTTTTATCTTTAGCCCTTGAATTCGGATACCAAGCAATTGTTGAAAAATACTTACCTCAGGTTGACGCACACGGTCGCGCTGAAATGGCAAGAAGAGCTCTAAGCAAAGAACAAGTTGAAACTGCTCTCTTCATAATGGACCAGATTCCTATTCCACTGCCTCCCGATTTTCGACAAAACGTCTTGCTAGAGCGCGAATCGGCCAGATTATGGTTCTCCCTAGAGTTTGGCTTAATTTTCAATATTGACGAAGACGATCTTTATAGAGCTGCCGAGTTGGGCCATATCAAAGCCATCTCCCGTTTTTTAGATACTCAGTTCATTTACGTCACCGCAAAGTGCATGGTGAAGATTCTCGATCACGCAGTGAGTAATAGACAATATGCAGTTGTCGACGCGATTCTAAGCCGCGGAAATTGTTTTCCTGAGGCGGTGCTCAAAGCTACTTATACAGCCGCTCAACAAGGCGATACTTGGATGGTCCATCAATTGATGAGCTCCCCCTCATTCGATAAAAACCCTCCTATAGAACGCGCCAAATTAGTTACCTATGCAGCGATGGGCAGGAATGCAAATTTAGTGGATATACTCGCAAAATATGTGATCGGAATTCTTCCACAGTCCGATCAGCAAGGAATTCTTTCACAGGCTCTATTCAATGCCACTTTTACAAATGATCTTAATACAGTCCAAATTCTATGCGGATATGTCGAAGACAAAAACAGAGCGTTCTTTGCATCTGCGGTACATGGACAACACGAGATATTCCGATTTTTGAGCCAATTCGCGACAAACTTTCAAGCGGCCGCCCGTTCTGCAGCCACGATGGGCCATGCTGATATTGTCCTCAACTGTATCGATCGAGGCGCCGAAATTTTAGAGCCACTCTATACAGCGATTGAACATGGACAGGAAAATGTTGTCGGCGCTCTAAAGGATCGTTTGGGCTTAACTCAAGAGTCCAAAAGAATCGATTTTGAAAGAGAATTTGCTGCTGTCTTCACACAGGGCCGCTCGAAGCTGGTGAGGTTTTTTACGCTTCATTTAAGTCCTGAATGCATCGGCAATTTGCTTCAAATGGTAGCGGAAAGGCGTTTATTTGGCTCTCTTGAATCGATCGAAATGCTGATCTCTTGCAGCAAGCTTAGGGGGATCGACAAATCAGTTATAGAACGAGCCTTAATCTCTGCAGTGCAATCCAAAAATATAAGGCTGATATGCTTGCTCGTTGAAAACTATAAAGACTTTAGCCGCCAATGCATTGAAAAAACTTTAGTCTTTTTGCGAGAACACTCATCAAGATCCGCGGCTATGGGGATCGTAAACTTGACAGCTTGCCCTGAATTTCAGAATGTCCATGAAGACATCGTTGGAACCGCTCTACTGCGTTCTTTTAGAGACGACCAGTCCATCTCATTACGGGCCCTGCTCCCATTTACAAACTCCAAATATTTAAATGTTCTATTCATCACTTCCGCTGACAATAGAAGCACAATATATCTCAACGATATCTTGCAATCTAATTTAGTTAATGAGTCATCTTTTCCGAATGCGCTAGAAATAGCATGTACAAATAGAGATCTTCCTTTTATTGAGGCTCTTCTCGCATCGCCCCGTTTTGTAAACGATGTTCGTAGCCGGAAAGATGTTTATATAGCGCTGCTTTCTAACGCTCTTCATTTAGCTGTAGACGAAAGTCAAACTGAGGTTGTTAGAGCGCTGGTAGCTTTAGATGTAATCCCTGTAAGCGAATTAAACTCCGCATTTAAAAGAGTACCAAAAGATCCTGAGTTCTCTGCAATCTATCATATTGTTGTTTCAGCGCTTCGAGAAGCAGCTCAGACTCAGCGCATCGATCTCGATTGGTGTCTTGAAAAGGGGAATGCTCCTATCATTGCTTCCCAGATCGAAAATTTCGGGGACCGTTTTTCGCCAGACGCCCTTTTCAGAGCCTTTATTTGGGCTGTCGATCGAGGAGGAGAAGCAGACATCTTCGAAGCCCTATTGCAGCTCGATCAATTCCCTCTAAAAAGGGCAATGACTCTGATCGTTGACAAGTTGATTGATAGAAATAAAGGAGCCTTTCTGTTCCCTCTCCTCAGACAGATTGCTGATGCGATTGAGAGAAATGAAGGGGCTTGCCAAATCGATCATCGCCTTATCCACTGGAATCAAAGTTTGAACAATTTTCATCTTGTTAATGGAGTGAACCGACATCTAGGGAAGTACATTCCGCAGAATCCATATTCGTGAACGTTTGCGTTTCCACCCCAACGATGATGCATCGTTGAGGACCCCGGTTGCGTGACCGTTTCCGATCAGAAAATTCTCCATATTTTTGTAATTAAAAAATAGGGGATGGATTTAAACTGCTGAATTTTTTGGAGGAGAGTGTATGACAATTCAACCGAAAACCGGCTATGAAGTTGTGGCTTTTAAAAGAAATGACGAGGTGAAGGCCATCCATTTTTGCAAAAAGAATTCTGCACCAAATCAGCCATATGGAGAAGTCGATATCTATTTCAATTCAAATGAGTTCTTGAATAACTTTGACACAAAGTTTTTGAATCAGCTAGGTGGCTGTTGCACTCGCCACATCGAACAGAAAAACCCAAGACTCAATGTGGTGTTTTTCAATCCGGAAAAACATCCCAAAGAAGCAGTTTACAAGGCAATTGTTCTTGTGGGAAAAGCTTGTGCGATCACTTTCAAATCAGACTATTTTATTTTTCTCACCAGTTGTATTCGAGCCTGACATTGCCGTGCTGAGAAAAAAGACCATGTTCGACCCCGCCGCTATGGGGAGAGACCTCCACATTGTATTCCCCTGCAAGAGAAAAACATTTGTAGGTAATCATAAGTCCAAAGTCGACTTTGAAAATTTCCCAAAATTCTTTCCACCCTTTTACCGTATAGGAAATCGGCTCCCCTACAAAACGGGAATTGAAAACTTCGCGCTGCACGGGCCAATTGAACACCCAGCTCATCTGAATCAAAGGCGCAATGCACATCGTCTCATCAGCATTCGTATCTTGCACCTGCAGTCCAAGCCCAAGTTCGCTTCGGAGAGTGGTGCTCGTATTCGGTTCCACCTGCTGGTTCAACGCCCCTGCCCCATTTTCTGTGAATTTACTAGTCTTTAACAGAAAATAATCCGCATTCCAAAACGGATAGAGATGGCAAGCGGGCACGCCAAAGAAATAGGCAGTGGAAAATTGCGCAGTCAAATCAAAAGCGTTGAAGCGAGCCTCTGCCCGCTCATTTATATGAAAGAACTGAAGATGCCGGGAAGTTTTGAAGATATCTACGCCAGCCAGGACCGATCCCCCGACATAAAAATAATCGGCTGCATAATCGGTATAAAACGATCCATACCAGCCTTCTGTATCTGTATGGCCATGTCTTCTCTCCCAAACGAGATGCCCTTCATCAAAGGCAGCCCCAAATCCAATCGACCACCCTGGCCCTAATTCCCTGTCCGCCCCTAAAGCAACTCCCCACGTATCGGTCTTAAACCCATCTTGATCTCCCTTGCTAGATACATGAAGCCAATTTCCGAATGGCTGCACCCACATATCTTTCGACCCACTGCAAAAACAGCGAAGATAATGCCTCTTATGGAATATCGAGATGAGCTTGCTGTTTACTTGAGCCTGGGTTTCGGCAAAAGCGCTCATCCCCGCCGGATGCATCTGGTCCAAAGCATCCTGAATCGCACTCGCACTCGCGCCGGCAAATGAGTCGATGATCGCGGTCAGTCCTGGATCCAATTCATTTAAAAGATTGAGCTCCCCTATATTTAATCCTACGCTTTCAGCATTGGCATTCGTAAAGGGAAAATTGAGAAAAGGATTTAAAATTCTGACGAAGAGAATCGCTTGGCTGGCCGTGTAAGAAACGGAGGGTTGAAAATTGGAATTGGTCACAGCAACACTGCTGAACATGCTTCCTCCTAAAGCGGCGGAATTGACCACGACATAAGTAGCGCTGACGCCATAAAATCCTGGAGCCGGATCGACAATGAGAGTCTCGCCATTCAGATTCGCATTCCCGGTCACATTCAAAAGATCCGCTGCAAGCGGCGTGATTCCTATCAGGAGAGAACCAGTCCCTCCATAGTTCCCATTTACCGTTAGCGTCCCGATACTTCCTGAACTTCCTGGACTCACTGTCCCATTGTTGACTACAGGGCCAACGTTACCCGATCCACTTAAAGTGGCTCCAGGGTTCACGGTGACCGTCGAACCGGCAAGAGAGCCGTCGACCGCGAGCTGGCCTGATTGGATTATCGTCGGGCCAGAAAAAGTTTGGCTATTTCCAGTAAAATCTACAAAGCCTCCCCCTTGGATAAAGAGATTTCCTGCACCGGTCATGGAGCCGCCATAACTTCCGCTGATTCCGCTTTGATTGAAGATCACCGTCGCATTATTTTGGATGCTCCCCTGCAAGCTGTTGGTATTGCCGATCAAAGTGCCTGCATTGACAATTGTCCCTCCCGTGTAGCTATTGGTCCCATTCAAAATGAGGGTACCAGCGTTCGAGAGCAAAAGCCCTCCGCTGCCGGTGATCGGGCCATTGAAAGTGTCGGTATTCCCGTTCGTATTGATCGTTGCGCTTCCGCCAGATAAAGCGATCGCTTGGTTCAAGGTGACAGCATTCGTCGTGAACAAAGTAGCCGTTCCAATTGTTAGAGGGCCGCTTCCAATAGAACCGCTCCCTGCGATGCTCAATGTCCCAGCATTGACAACCGTGCCCGCGTAGGTATTCGTCGTTCCAGAAAGCACTAAAGTCCCTGTCCCAATTTTCGTCAGAGTTCCCGATCCGCCGATCACGCCCGATAAAGTCAATGAATTAGGCGTAGCTTGCGTATCGATCGTAGCAGCGCCTGTCAAATTGATGGGCCTTGCGATCGTAAATGTCCCGCCGCCTGATTGCAGCGTCCCTGCGTTGATCGTTAAAGTTGTCCCAAGCATCCCTAAATTATTATCGGAAGTAACCTGGATCGTTCCCGATTGGATCGTCGTTCCGCCTGAGTAGGTATTGGACGCCGAGAGAACCAACGTCTTCGATCCTGACATGTTCAATCCCCCTCCCGTCCCTCCGCCTGCTCCCTGATCGCTCGCTATGGAAGTGGTGATAGTTAAGTTGGCGTTTGAGAGATTGAAGGCTAGAGTTCCGCCAGAACGTAGGAAGATCTCGGGGCCTAAAGCCGTCCCGCTTGTTCCCCCTCCTCCTCCAGCTCCCGCCGTTACGGTGCTAGTGCCAGGAAAACTGTTTCCATCATTCACTGTAAAGGTCGTATTATTTTGGACAAAAATCGCTCCTCCCAATCCCGCGCCGCCGCCGCCGCCGCCCGTTATCGACGAATCGCCCGTACCGCCTCCGAATAGAGTGCCTCCTCCTGTCGCGCCGCCGCCGCCCCCGCCGCCAAAACCTCCAGCCGCACCGGTCGAGCCCACCGTGCCGCCTCCGCCGCCGCCCCCGCCGCCGTTTGTCCCAGCAGGACCGCCAGCCGAAGCTCCTTCTCCACCGCCGCCGCCCCCTGCTGTGCCTGTTCCTGCGCCCCCAGTGCTTGTCGATGTGCTTCCGCCGCCGCCCCCGCCGCCAAAGGCCGTATCGGAGCCAATCCCAACTCCTCCTGCTCCTCCTACGTTGCTTGCTCCAGCATTCCCATTCCCTCCAGCGCCTGCGCCGCCGCCGCCGGCATTGCCGCTTACTGCCCCGCCTGTAAAAGTACCTGCAGTACCTCCTGATGATCCAGCCCTACCGCCGCCGCCGCCGCCC
>CAYZHU010000006.1:0-24429 GCA_964477585.1 uncultured bacterium | reverse complement strand
CCCCTCAGCCGCCGATTCGACCTCTAGCAGCTGTAGTTCTTCCACCACCGCCTCCACCGATTCGACCTCTAGCAGCAGCGGCTCTTCCTCCACCGCCTCCGCAGATTCGACCTCTAGCAGCAGCGGCTCTTCCTGCGCCGTTAGCCAAAACCCCTCACGCTGCACCGCCTAAATCCTTGGTTGCAGGCGGAGCCAATGCTTTTTGCGCTTTGGTCGTTAACGGGCAGAAAGCCGATGCGGATTTGAAAGCGAAAGAAAGAGATAGAGATCCGGCAATCTATGATCGAGCCATGGCCAGATTTGGTAATGCAAAGCCTCCAGGGAGAAAATTTCCCAAACAGCCACCATGCGATGTTAAAAAGCTTGAACAGGCAACTTGGCGCAATCTCGATCCTGTAGGAACAATTCAAGTGAGCGATCAGTCCGTCTGCGGCAAGGACCTTACCGCCCCATACCAGAACGGAGTTCAAAAACGTCCTCCTCCAAAGAGAAAAAATCACCTTTTATGGTCAGGGACAGAGGAAGTGAAGGGAAATGCTAGATATATTGCCGCTGCTTTGGGAGTTGTCAGAGCTCAGCAGGGCATATTGATTGCAGATGCATTGGATCAGATTGTGCGGGATAGTATTCTTCAAATGAAGGGGGTCGCTCAGACAACTATTCTCGATATGTTAAAAATTCCCCTTCATGGAATGTTCGATCTCGATGCTGGGATCGAAGAATCGGTTCCAACTACTAAAAAATACAAAGCGAAAATGGATGAACTAGTCGAGCCCCTTGTTTTAGGAGCTAAATCGTTCTTTACAGGTGGGGTTCTTATAACCGGAAAAGACGATGACCTAAAAGTTTTTGGGATCATTGTCGGACGTTCTAGAAAGACGCGCTTGAAGATCTATTTACTCGATGTGAATGGTCAAATTGTTCTCCATGAGTTTCGAGGCCCTTGCATTTTTAAAGATTATCTCTATAGGCTGATCCGCCTTTCGGAAATGGAGGGAAGTGAAATCAGCCTGCAATATAGACCCATTAGTTTAAGGAATTGATCATGTCCCATGTAGCTGCAATCCAAGCCGGCTCTCCGAGAGCAATCCAAACAAACGACTCTTCTGCTAAGAGAAGTTTCTGGCAGAAAATTCTCGATGTTATCCTGAGGGTATTTGAATCTTTATGCTCCTGTTTTTGCCCTTCCAGATTGAAAAAAAATCTGAAGCTAGCTCCTTTGGATTTGCCAGCTCGGATCCAAGCCTTGCCTCTCTTGACAGCAGGAAGAAAGCAGCAAGCGGGTGAATTTTTTGGGAGATGGAACCAATTTCAAACAGGGGAGAAAAAGGGGACTCAAAATGTGGGGGTCGCAGCTTGTTCTTTTTGCGCTATGAATATGATGAAAAGGCTTTGGCAGGTAGTCTCTGAAAACCGGTCTTTAGGTTCCAATCGAGAAACGGAATTTTTTATCCGCGATACTGTCAGGGAAGGGGTGCAGCTTAGGGCTAAATACCATCCTGATGAGCCGATTGAAGACCATGTGGCTGTGGCAGATGTTTGGGATGCAAATTTCAAAGAGTTTGATTTTGCATTTGTCCAAACTCCGGATGAGGTAGAGCAGGATGCTTTTGCAACTTACCAATTGGTCGCGGCCACCCTCACAGCTGAAGCATATGGAATCATCGGGGCCACTATCCTCAAAGGGCCAGAAACCCATACGATTTTAATTGATGCTAGAAATCAGGATGATATCCGCTACTACCATTCTGATTCTCACGGATTCAGGGGAGGACCCGCCTATGTTTCTGTCTTTGATCGGCAAGAGGATTTTGTTCGGCATCTCTCCGAAACCCTCCCATTTGTGGAAAATGGAGGGGAAGTCAATAGGCTGCAAGTATTCCCATACAGTAGATGAAAATGATTGGTTCGATTCTGTTAGCTGCTATTTTTTTAGGCGATCATACAAAAGGGGAAATTGAGATCGTTACCGACCCTGTTGTGGTTGAGTCGATTGCAATGAGCCAAAAAAATCGGTGGGTCCTGAAGGGATATAGCGAAGAGCAGGCGGCCGAAATGAGCCGGATGGGCGTCGTCGCAGAAGATAGCTACTGGATTTGGAAGCGGGATCCCGTCATTTTTCCAAGCGGAGCAAGAGGATCTTATAACCGTCTCTATTGGAGAAATTCAGAAGAGGGGAAGCCAATTGGCGTTGCAGTTTTACCTGTTCTGCCCGACGGAAGTTTCGCCTTGAACGTGAACTTCCGGCATGCGACCCGGTCTTGGGAGCTGGAATTGCCGAGAGGGATGATCCAAAAAGGGGAGGGTTGTGAAGATGCGGCGAGAAGAGAATTGGAGGAAGAAACTGGATTGAGGGTTCGCCAATTGCTCCCTTTAGGAACAGTGGCCCCAGATAGCGGTGTGTTGAGCAGTTTAGTGCCTGTATATGCGGGCTTAGTAGGGGAGAGAGGGGAGAGCCGCCCAGAAGAATCGGAAGCCATTTCCGGCATTGCGTTGTTTACGCTCGATGAAATTCAAGCCGCCTTAAAAAAAGGATTTATTGAAACAGCGGAGCAAGGTAGAGTTTATGTTCGGGACAGCTTTTTGACTTATGCGCTTTTTCAATATCTTTACTTTTCTTCTGATCGCGAATCTAGCAGCAACTGAGCGGATCGATCTTGCAAGAGATGAGAAAAGCCATTTAATTGGCTACTATGATGTCCCGGAAAAAGAGAATTTTCCGGTTGTGATCCTGCTGCAAGGGGCGCAGGAAGAAAGTGTCCGAAGACTGCACGATTCTCTGAAAGATCTTTTCCTCCCTAGTGGTTTAGGCGTAGCCAGCCTTCAAAAGCAGGGGATAGGGGAGAAGAGTTATAGAAAGTACAATAAGATCCAAAATCGGATCGATGACCATGCGCTTTTTCTGTCAAAAAAAGAGAGTATTCCTGGATGGAATGGGAAATTCTTCTTAATTGGACAAGGGGAGGGGGGGCGTGTGGCAGCATCAGTGGCTAAATCTCAAGATCATTTATTGGGAATTATTCTCATCGCTTCGGGAGGCGCTTGGACGCCTCAAGCTGAAGCTTTAGCCTCTTTTAGAAACGAAATGGTCAAAAATGGCTTCCATCCGCAATACATTCACTCTTTTTTGGTTCAGAGCAAAACTCAATTCGAAAATGCGATGAAACATCCATCGGATGAAATGGATCTCTTTGGTTTTTCTTATCAATACTGGGAATCTCTAATGAAAGTGAATCTCTTGGAAAATCTCTCGCAGCTCGACAGCCCGATTTATTATATCCATGGAGATCTCGATGACCGGATTCCTCTTGAAAGCGCAAATGCCCTGATCGAGAATTTAAAAGAGAAGAAAAACTTTATCTCGAAGAGGTACCCATACGGTAGAGAGATCATCCAGAATCGAAGTGTCTATGAAGATCTAGTCCAGTTTTTGCAAAAATAACTTTCTTTTAATTCAGAAAAATTTTAAGTTACCTCGCTTTTTGAGGTAACTATGCGAGCTCTAGCTCTGAATACTTACAGGCCATTCCAATGCACTCGATCTATCGTAGAAAAGATTGCGGACCATAGTAAGATACGTATCCACAACTGCAGTGGTTTTTTAGCAACGATTGTTAAAGTAGTCTTTTTTGTTGCGCTCCTGTTCCCAGTTGTTATTTTTGATCTAATTTATACTCCGATCAGCTCTATCTACCAGCATTGTTGCCGCCGCAAAATTCATCCACTGCCTAGGCAAGATCCTCCAGCTCCTAATCAGCCTCTGGCAGCTGTCCGCCTTGAACCAGTCCCTTTTGCACGTCAACCTAGATTTCACTTCCCCGTCGCTCAGAGGCCGTATTTTGCGCAGCAAAACTTCCTGGACATACCTCCCGCTCTTCAGATACCGCCTCTGCCTCAATTTCCTCTTCGCGCGCAAGCTCCTCCTTTCCTAATCCGGAACCCTCTTCGCAATCAAGAAGGGGATCAAGCTGATGTAGAGCTGCAAATCCCTGATATGCCTGAGGCGCCTGAGATTGAACAAATTTTAAATGAGGAAATCCCGGCAGATCTTCCTCTAGACCAGATGGAAGACTTATTTCCTGCGATGAACCCTCGCGCTTTCTGCAGGCTCTTAGATGAGAGGCCAGAAAGACGCGATGAGTATATCGAGATGATGATTAAGTGGGCGGAGCAAAGGCCGATTGCGATCGATCCTCAGCATCCCTATTTTGAAATTTTCCAAGAACTCATACAAAATAATGAAAAATATGCGGGCGCAGGAGAATCAAAAGATTACCGCGATTACCAAGTCCCGGCTTATTATAGTGGAAGCGATGGCAGGGAATATTATAGTCAAGTATCAAAATTCCTCTATACTATCTATTCACTAATGGGTTTTCAAGAACTTAGCCGGCCTGATGTGCGAGAACTGCTCAGGAAATTAGACAATGGGGCGAATAATTTTGCTGCAAATCCTGCCTACCGTTTTGCACGAGTCTTGATTAAAATCTTCGTCTATCCGACCCGGCCAGATTATCCGAGGGTAGATGGCGCGGCGATGGATATCCCAGATAAAATCCATCAATGTATGCATGTTCCTTGGAGAGCCTATCAGCTCGCCAGAATGTTTCATGATGTCTCAGGTTTTTTTGAGAAATCTTTCGGGCTCTGGGGCAATGAACATTGCTTTGACGCGCGGATCGGCTCTTTCCAAAAATATATGGAGCCATTCTATATGGGGAATTCCGATTTTACTCCTGATATCCGGACAACTTCGACTCTGGATTTTCGAGTCATGGAACACTTGCGTGTCTGCCGAAATATCCAATTGATGAAATATGCAACGGAAAGGCATTTGAACTACAAAGAAATCAAGCACTGGGTCGATTCTCAGGGGACAAGAATCGAGCCAGGAACTGTAGCGACAGACTTAGAAGGCCATAGAATTTCCGATGCAGAAATAGCCCAAATTAACCAACAGCTAGCGGAATTCTTCAACCAATATTTCCGAGTTCAAGAATTTGATGAATATTTACGAAAGCTTGTAGTTCCATTGAAGGCGATGGTGCGCGGTGAAGATGGCGTGGATCGGCCCGAAGGGCAACCAATTCTTCGAGCTAGCCAGGATGGGATAGATGGATGGCAAGCCGTTCTTGAAAGAAATAATCTCTGGCCAGATACCTGGACTAATTGAGAGCAGCTAATCTCCATTAAAGATAGCGCTATACTTTTCCGGCTTTATTCAGTTTTTTTTCCTGTTTTCTTGCCTTCTTCTCCTTGGGCGTCAAGGTAGCTTTTTTCTTTTCATCTTTGCGATGTTTTACTTGTTCCTTTGTCATAAAAACTCCTTTGTGTTCTATACCAACTTTAAAGCTATCAAGGTTTTATGTCCATCCTATACCGGATCAAACATAACATGTATTATCAGACGTTCATAGCGTTTGGCTTAATAATATTCATCCAGATTGAGCAGGCTCCCAATCCATTCCCCTAATTAAGTCCTTTATAAATAAGTATTTAATTTATAATTATTATTATTGATTATATATAAAATTTTTGATATAATATTATTAACACATAAATAAATGGTATAATAATATGTCAATTAATATTGAGTCTTCTGCAGGGGTATCCCCTTCGCTTTCGCAGCAGGATCTGACAGTGAAAGATAAGCCTCACGACACTTCACAGCTATTTGGTAGAATCCTTGAGTGCTGGAATATTCGAATGCAACGAGAACGTAATATTCTTAAAGATAGTTTATTAAAAAAATCACATAATTTGACACGTCTTAAAAAAATTCTTTTAAATCATAATTCTTATCAGTTTATTAGTGAAGACAGAAAAAACGTTTCAGAATTTGAAAAAAGAGTGCGCTGCGAAGAGGCCTTGAGATGCGGCTATTGGCTCAATCAACTCGAACAAGGCAATTATCTGGGCGTTTTAGCTTCAATTACAAAATCAATGGATATTCACGATCCAGGTATGCGATCAGACGAGTTAGAGAAAGAAATTACAGAACTTGAAGATTTTTACAGCACTATTCATTCTAAGAAAGAAGAGACGCCGCCCGAATCGAGAGACTCTCACACCTTAACTAAAATTTATCGAACGGCTTTTCTATACTTATGCTTAATGAATAACGAGCCTCTTAAAGCGGTCAAACGTCTTAAGGATTCGGTTCTTTATCCTGAAGAAATTCAGGGAATTACAGAAGTGTACGACGGCCTTCTTAAAGCAAGTGAAGGATCACGTCCTCTATTTGATACGTGCGTTAAAACATATCAGATACGTATTTTAAAAAATCTGAAAAAATTGCTTTCAAAATCGACTGGATTTCCTAATATTCCAGAAAGAGGCGCCTCTAAAATCAGAAAGGCGATATCAGAAATTAAAAATATAGCCTATCAGCGGATTTAGAAGAGCGCGACTAGCTGCCAGATTTGACATAAACCTCATCTATCCTTTATAAGTCCTTCATAAGTATTTATGCTCTCTACTGATGTAGTCCTAAACTCCTGTCTTAGATACCAAGAATATTTAACCCGCCTCCCTCCATCTTACAGCAGAAATCCATCAACATATAAGCTAAGGATTGGAACTATCCAACCAAAAACTCTTACTGAAACTCAACAAAGAACACACTCGATCGGGGTAAATTTAATCCACATTGATCGTCAAATTTTGATCGGTCAATTGAAAGGATCAAGCAAGAGTCAATGGAAGCAAATCTTAGAAGAGCATATCAAGAGGCAATTTCAACGATGTCATGAAGGAGAATATGTCTCTAATTTCGAAGTGCGGTTAAGAGGAGAAGAAATTTCTAGATGCCGCCTATGGCTAAATTCTATAGAGAGAGAAGAAGATCCGCTTAATGAAATCGAAGCAGAAAGCTTTCCTGTTTCTAGAAAACAAGAAGAGCTTTTGAGAGAATTATCTGCTCATGAATCTGCTGAAATAAAAGAAATTCCTAAAGAGAAAGATAGAAAAATTAAAAACCTTGATAATACGGCAACGCCATCTTCACAATTTGAAGATCTCTCTATTCTCTTTTTCAGATGTTGTTTATATCAAGATTTTATCTCTGATAACGCAAAAGCTACTCTTCAAACTCGACATTCTTGGCTTCGAGATAAGTGCTTCTATGTCAGCAACTCATTTCAGAAAAGTCTTTTATCGCGGATTGCGAATGAATATACCATCGCCTTGCAAAGCCTCGGGAACTCTCTCTATTTTCGTTTCATTCAAGAATGCCTTCAGAAAATCAAAGCGTTGAAGAGCGACCTTTCCAAATTTTATCCCGAACTTTCAGGAATTGATGCGCCAACAGACCTGCAAGTAAAAATAGAGGAAATCAGTCAAGCCAATGGAGAAGGTTCCGAACGACAGACCATCTTGGGGGCCGCTCTTTTGGACTTTCGCCATGGAACCAATAGCGCTCCATCTGTGCTTTAAAACCAGACTGCTCTTTTAAAATAAGCCAATTATTTAAGAATGAGGCCCAATCGATGGAACCGGACCGAATCGGGTAGGCAAAATACTTCTTCCCAATGAGGCCCCCATATTCGGCAACGACAAAATCTGGATGGGATAAACACCAGATTAAACTAGGGAACTTCGACCACATCCACCCATCGATCCTTCCTGAATTGAGTTCGACTGCTGGATCGGCAGCTTGTGATTCTGGAACAAGTGTCGCCAAAGGAAAATGGCGCGAAATCACTTGTTGATACCCCCCTACCCCGCCTAATTTCAGATTAGGATTAGAGAGTACAGTCTGCAAACTGTTGAACATCGTGATATTCTTCCGTTGGACCAGCAAGACATTATCCTCCTCCTTGTAGGGATGAGTAAAGAACATGTTCCGGATCCTCTCTTCATTCATGATAATGGCTGCCATCCCAATATCATATTTCCCTTCGTTCAAGTCCTCTCCCAACCGATCGAGTGCGATAGGATAAAATTCTATGGTGCAATCAAGATCGCGGGCCAACTGATAGGCATAGGCAATATCGTAACCTACAAGCTGTTGCTTGCTATTCCAATAGCAATAGGGGATATTCTCGGTATCATAGCCAACCTTGAGGATCCCTGTTTTTAATATTTCTGCAAGGGGGATCGCCTCCGGGTTAGCAATCAAATTCCGAGGGGCTCCCCCCTCCCCTGCTACCAACATTTTGGCATGGACGGGTTGGGAAATGATCTCGTTGATCTTTAGGTCCATGTAGAGATTCGTATAGTTATCGCGTAAATGGACAAAATGTTTCGCGCCAATCAGGACAATGCCGAAAATCACAAAGGCTAATATGAGATTGAGAAACAGGATCCTCCATCTAATGACTAAGAGGTCGTAATAAGAATAGAGGACTAGGATGATCAAGGTAAGCATGCTGGCCGTACTCAAGAGGACCTGGAAATTGAGGGTAATCGCCAAGGTCTCGGTGAAGAGGTCGATCGCCTCTTCAGGAAAATTGAGGCTCTGGATTAAAAAAGAGACTGCATTAATCGATGTTGCTGAAGAGCCGATCGACATGGGGACGGTCAAGATAGTGAGGAGCCCCTTTTCCGATCCGACAAACGGGTGGCGATAATAAAATGAGAGAAACAAGATATAAAATAAAATGAGGCAATTTCCAATTTGGCCAAAGCTAAAGCATAGAGGCATAACTGTCTGGCTTGTGCTGTGAAAATTGCTGTCTTGCACTCCCCTTCTCTCTGGTATTTTCTTCATGTAGTAGTTGATGAATGGAAGTGAGAGGGTCGGAAGCGCAGTCGCAAACGGCAACAGGCAAACAATTTTGTAGGCGCTCAGAATATCTTTGTATTTCATGTCGGTTAAACTGATTATGAAAATGGGGAGAATCCAAAAAACGATGAAAAGGCAAATCAAGATAAAACAGACCACATAAAATTCGATTGCATAGAGGTCTTCAAAGTGGACGCTTCCCATCGCCACAGCGATATGGGCAAATATGCCGATGGGAGATAGAATCGCAAGCCATTTGAAGATTGTCTCGATGATCTGATTGGCTTTTTCCAAAAGAGAGATCACCGGTTCTTTTTTCTCCAGATACATGAGAGCGATCCCAATGATTAAGCCAAATACGGCAATTGCAGGGACAATATTATTGGCCAAATCGTAAAAAGGGTTTTCTGGAACCAAATAGGTGAGGAAGTTTTTTGCAAGAAGAGAACTTTGATCGACAGCATCCCCAATGATTGAAATCCCCGCTTTCGGGATCAAAAGCGAGGAAAAATAGATGATAAAAAACGTAACTAACCAGATGGAAATCCAAAATATCCAGCCCCTTGCGATCAATTTTTTAATGCTTTCCGGAGTGATAGAACCCAATCCGTGGATCAAGGAAAAGCAGATGTAGGGCAATGCGACCATTTGCAAGAGCATCACATAGATATTCCCTACGGGGCGGAAAACATTGCAAAGCGGACCTAAGAAAATGCCGCAAAAAATCCCGAGAACGACAGCCGCCAAGACTTGGTAGCCTAAAGATAATTTCATCTTTTACCAAAAATTAAAGTCTTGTTCAGACTCATCTTCCAATAGCCGGTTTCCCTGTTTATCAAAGGCCTTGTCCTGATTGTCAGGAGGATCGGTTTTTTCTGGAGGAGGAGATTTTGGCGGCTCTGGAGGGGGCGCTTTTTTTGCGTTGGGATTTTTAGGCTCCCAAGATTTAATCTTCAAATTTGAGGGCTCATCTGCTTTCGGAGATCTTCCAGGAGGCTGATTTTGGGAAGATTGCAAATTTTTTTCTAAATCGTAATCCTCTCCTTCAATGGGCGCTTTAGGTTCTGGCTTCGTTTGAATCTCTTTTTTTTGTGCATAGAGCGCTTTTTCATAAAAATGGTATCCCCAGCCGAGCAAGATCCCATTTTTAAAAATCAAAGGAGTGAGGTTTTGTTTGACCATTCTCGACTGTCCCAAAACGGTTGGCTGCGTGACGTAAAACCAGATATCATAGAAATCCTCCCCTGCCCAAAAGGAATTATATTCAAACGGTTTTCCCATGTAGCGGGCCACTTCCCTCTCGCTCATTCCCTCGTATATCCGAGAGATTCCCCAAATATTATTGTTCGACATCGCCTCCGTCCTGAGGCCATCATTGCCCATACAAGAGGTAAATAAAGTGCAGATTGCAAAAAAGAAAAGACGTTTTCTATGCTCTATATGCCCCATAAGAACAATCTCGTTTTTTATGGGGGATACTTCAATAACTCGCACTTGTCAAGCGTCAAGATTTGTTCTTCTCTTCTTCTTGCGGCCAGAGATTTTTCCCTTTCTTTTTTTTCTTTTTCTCCTTGATTGGGATCAATGGCATTAAGAGGTAGGGAGAATCTAAAAGATTAATATCCAAACTTGAAGGATCGACCTCATTTAGAAGAAGATCCATTGCCTCTCTCACCTCTTCGATTCTATCGCCGCCGCTCTGAACAGATGAGAGAAGAGAAATGTTTGCTGAAATGATTGGATTTTGTGGAGCGATTGGAATATATAGATATTTATATAAAGGGATGTTTGCGCTTCGATCGAAAGAAAAGGGGTCTTCATTGGGGTCAATACCTTCTGTAAGGCATCTTTGCATATCCAATGGTTCGGTCGAATGGAAGTCCATAACAATAAGTTATCTCTTTTGGCATGAATTTTGGAATCATATTATTATTTATAGCGTCCGGGAGTTTAAGCGGATTGCTTGCAGGCTTATTGGGAATTGGAGGAGGGATTGTCACGGTCCCGATCCTCTACTATTCACTCCAATATGCGAATATTCCCGAAAATGCAGTGATGCAAGTGGCCGTAAGCACATCTTTAGCGTCAGCGTTTTTCACCTCTTTTGTATCTAGCTGGGCCCACAATCGAAAAAAAGCGATCCAATTCACCTATCTTAAGTATTTAATTCCGGGACTCTTCTTGGGCTCGCTGACTGGCGCCATCACGGTGAACTACTTGTCGAGCTACTATTTGAAGATAGCATTTGGGATCATGGCCATCCTTCTTGGGATCTATCTATTTTTTCCCCGCCTTCCCCTTCTCAATCTAGGGACGAAGCCAAACTCGGGATTGACCTTATCGGGTATTGTAATTGGGGCATTATCGACATTATTTGGCATTGGCGGGGGCGTTTTTACTGTTCCGGTCCTTTTCAGTTATAATCTTCCGACGAACCAAACAGTTGCAACCTCATCTGCATCTACTATGGCGACTACCCTTTTCGGCTCCATCGCCTTCCTTTTCATCGCCTGGGACCGGCCAAGCCTGCCAGAGACCGTAGGCTTCATTGAGGTTCCCGCCTTTCTTTTGATTGCCTTCAGCTCGATCCTTCTTGTTCCTCTGGGGGTGAGGCTCTCTCGCGTCCTCCCCACTGTGCTGATTCGAAGAATCTTTGCCTGCGCCCTAGCCATAACCGGCGCCTGCATGATCTATAGATGAGCTTCGATTTTCTCAATCTGCTTAGAATCAATAACTTATACTTATCATTGAATTACTATAATTAATTTGATATAATAAATATTAATATAAATAAAGTTGGTGTATTTATGGCATTTAGTGCTTCAGATCCGCTTAGACAGTATAATTATGTACTACACTTGTTAAGTCAGAATGACCTTGCCGAAGCTCTCAAAGTCGCCAATACGATAGATACTTCAGTTTCTACTCAAAGCTTTGACTTTGCTTATTTAGCTATTTCGGAAAGTCAGTTAGCTCAAAGAGACATTCCAGGAGCGCTCACTAGCGCCCAAACCATTAGAAAGGAATTCGACAGAGATCGTGCCTATCGAAAAATTACTGTAGCCCAATTGGAAACTAATGACCTTCCTGGCGCTTTAAGCACGGCCCGTAAAATTACAGATTCGCTATCAAAATGTATTGGGCTTAGAGATGTTGCAATAGCTCAATTGCAAAGTGGAAAATATTTAGACGCCCGCAATACGGCTTTGGAAATTCCAGATAGCGCTACTAAAGCATATACTCTTCGAGAAATTGATGCTGTTGTGGTGATTAGTCCCAACGACGGTTCGACTTTCTTGGAGATTCCTTTTTAAGATTATAATCAATATCAGCGCTATCAAGCCACGTCACGACTGCTTTATAAAGGGCTTTGCCCCTTTTAAGCAGTAATTCGTCGTTTCCAGAGGTGACTATCCAAAGATAGGCGCCAACTAGGACAATCGCCCAAAAAAGTTTCCTCATCATCCGCTCTCTCTTTTCCTGCACGCCATTATCTGCACACTATTTTAGATTGCCATTTATTTTCATTCCATTTATCCATGAAGCCTATACCCAAATGAATTTAAAATTTGGGAATATGACAAGGAGGCACCCTGAATTTGAGTCAGGCAAAGCCGGCGTTGAAGCAGCTAAACTTAAAAAGTTTAGCTATGCAGACGGATCTCAAAGGCAGTGGCTGTCCGACGCAGTCAGAAACCAAGTTTTAAGGTTATTTGGGTATATGCTTCTTTCTGATTTTCAAGTGATTAGGCCGCAATTTGAGATGTCTCAAGAAGACACATTGAGCTGGATTGCTGACGCCCATATCCAATCTGAAGCGAAACAGAAGTCTCCTGACGAATTGGAATTATTCCGAAAATCGATCAGAGAAAAATTGTGGCATGTGGGATGCAAACCAGACAGGATCGAAAAACGGGGCCATGTCCTGGCCGATTTCCTCCATCGCGATTGGAAACAAATGAAGATCTATTCCCTAGACGAATCGCCCAAAGGAAAGGATCTCTCTTACCGATCTCAAGTGTATGGAGAAACGGTTGATCAAATTTTCGAAAGATATTACCCCGATGGGTCCTCTCCTCCTGATGATTTGATCCACGTCAGCTGCACAGGGTATCTCTCCCCAAGCGGCGCGCAAAAAGTGGTTTCCCGAAGAGGCTGGGGACAAAATACGGTTGTCACCCACTCTTATCATATGGGATGTTATGGGGCTTTCCCAGCGCTACGGATGGCAGAAGGGTTTTTGAGGAAGAAAAAACAGATCGATGTGGTCCATACGGAAATTTGCTGTTTGCATATGAATCCAGCCAGCCATTCGACCGATCAGTTAGTGACGCAAAGTCTTTTTGCAGATGGCTTTATCAAATATTCGATTCGGAAAAAGGGGAAATTTCCCCATTTAAAAGTGCTTGCGCTTGCCGAGGAAATGATACCAGAATCGACTCACTCGATGAGCTGGAATGTAGTCGATTGGGGAAACCAGATGTACTTAGGGAAGGAAGTCCCTGTGTTGATAGCTAGGCATGTTCAGGGCTATTTAAATCGGCTGCCCATTTCATCTCCTACTCCCCTCTTTGCTATCCATCCAGGAGGGCCTAAAATTTTACTCCAACTCCAAGAACTCCTTCACTTGAAAGATGAGCAGCTTAAAGCCAGCTTCGAAGTTTTGAAAAAATATGGGAATATGTCTTCAGCGACAATCCCCCACATCTGGCAAGAAATCCTCCAAGATCCTAAAATCCCTTCTCAGACTCAGATCGTAAGTCTGGCATTCGGCCCAGGCCTTACCATTTCAGGGAGTTTAATGGAAAAAAGATGTGGATCTTAAGTTTAGTCCCTTTTGTTCTGCAAGTGATAGTCATTTTGTTTGATGAGGGATATTTCCATCTCAGGCGAGGGCTTCCAAAATGGGAAAGGATCGGCCATCCTCTTGATACGTTGACTGTCATCCTTTGTATGGGGTATGTCCTTTTTGTTCCGTTTTCTTTTCAGAATCTCTTGATTTATGCAGCTCTTGCTACGTTTTCCACTGTTTTTGTGACGAAGGATGAATTCGTCCATAAGGAGCATTGCCCAGCGGCTGAAATCTGGCTCCACGCTCTACTTTTCACCCTCCATCCCATCACACTCATTTCCGCTGGATTCATTTGGCCAGTCGTTCAAGGGGCCGAGGTGGCTACTTGGATTACCTCTTGGCTTTCCGCAAAAGAGCCTCTCCTTCTATTCTTGCGAATGCAAATGGCTCTCATGACTCTATTCATGCTCTATCAGATCATTTACTGGAATTGGGTATGGAAAGAAGAATAAACAACAGCTTCTACGATGAACTGGGAGAAGATTGGCTCTATGCAACTAATCACCCCATAGCGCTGCTTAGAGCTGAAAATGCGCTTCGGATCCCTTGGATCATCCGAGAAATCAAACAGCGCCTCCCCTCCAATGTCTCAGCCCTCGATATAGGCTGCGGGGCCGGATTTCTCACCCACGCTCTCTCTTGCGAAGACTACGATGTCGCGGGAATCGATCTCTCTGAGAAAAGCCTAGAAGTCGCTAAAAAGCACGACCCTACGGGACGGGTCCGCTATTTTCATGCAGACGCCTATTCTCTTCCATTTCCAGATCGCTCTTTCGATGTTGTCTTCGCTATGGACATTTTAGAACATGTGGAAGAGCCGGAGCGGCTTATCCGAGAAGCGAGCCGCGTATTGAAGCCAAATGGACTTTTCTTCTTCCATACCTTCAACCGGAATTTTTTGAGCTATCTCCTCATCATCAAAGGAGTGGACTGGTTTGTCCAGAATGCACCTAAAAACATGCATGTCTATCCTCTCTTCATCAAACCATCCGAACTTGACTCTCTTTGTCAAGACAGCGGGCTCGGGATCCAAAAACTGCACGGGTTCCGCCCCAATTTTTCTCTCCCCTTCTTCCAGATGCTGATCACTCGAAAAGTCCCTCCGAATTTTTCCTTCCGTTTCACTAAGGACTTATCCACTGGTTATTGTGGTTTTGCATTAAAATCAAAATTCCATTAATATGTTGCCCATGTCACAAGTCACCTTAAAAGGAAAACCGGTTAAGCTTTCAGGCAATCTTCCTGCCCTTCATACAAAAGCTCCCGATTTTCATCTGGTGGACAAAGATCTTAAGGATCGATCGCTGCAAGAATTCAGCGGTAAAAGAAAGCTGATTGCCACGGTGCCGAGCTTAGACACAGGCACGTGCAATCTGATGACAAAACATTTCAATGAGTTTGGGAAAAAACATCCCGAAGTGCTTTTAATCACTGTCTCGTGCGATCTACCGTTCGCGCAAAAGCGTTTTTGCGAAGCGGAAGGGGTCCACAATGTACTCACTCTCTCGATGATGCGGGATAAAGAGTTTGGAAAGACGTGGGGTCTTCTTATTCTCGATGGGCCGCTTGCCGGCATTCTCGCCCGTTCTGTAACAGTTCTCGATGAGAAGAGCCATGTCATCTATTCAGAGCTTGTAGCTGAAATCAGCCAAGAACCCAATTACCACAAAGCCTTCGAGTTCCTCCAAGCCCACCGATAATAGATAATCTCGCTTCTGCTTTTTAACGCAAGGACGCAGAGAAAATATATAGCAGTAATTTATAGAATTTTTGCGTCTCCGCGCCTTTGCGTTAAATCTTCACTTCAGGTTGCTTTTGTATATTTTGGATAGCGGGGGGTCCACATGAGGGAATCGATGCGGGATTCGATTTTGTCGATGGGAAAATGGGACAGGCCGCTTTCGATCGCCTTTCGGGCTACTTGGATTGCAATGTGGCGGCTGATCGATCGCACTTGATCGATAGGCGGAAGCAGCGAAGCTGTTGGATCTTTGAGCAAGGGGGAATAGAGCGAAAGGGTTTTCGCAGCTTCCAAGAACATGTTATCGCTGATGCGGGAGGCTTGAGAGGCTATAGCGCCAAGGCCTATGCCTGGAAATATGTAGACATTGTTGCATTGGCCAATTTGATATGTTTTGCTTTTGTAAACGACAGGTTGGAAAGGGCTTCCTGTAGCGACAATTGCCTTTCCATCAGTCCATTCGTACACTTCTTGCGGAGTGCATTCCGATTTCGAAGTGGGATTGGACATGGGAAAAATAATAGGGCGGGAAACGAAACGGGCCATCTCCTGCACCATCTCTTTCGTGAAAGCGCCAAACTGGGCGCAAACGCCGATCAAGACCGTAGGATGGGCATTGGCAATCACATCGAACATCGAGATCAAGGCCGGATTCGGAAGTTTCCAATCTTTCAGAGCCTCTTTAGGTTGGACGTAGGGCCTTTGGCCAGGTGTAATATTGCGGCTATTGTAATGAACAAGCCCATCGACATCGACGAGATAAATATGGCGGACCGCCTCTTCTCGAGGGATCCCCTCCTGCAGAAAGGCATGCAGGATCCCATCGGCAATCCCAGTCCCGGCAGAACCGGCGCCTAAGATGGCAATTTTTTGCGTCTTGAGGGGCTGTTTGGATTCTTTGATTGCAGCCAGCATTGCAGCTACAACTACCGCAGCCGTCCCTTGGATATCGTCATTGAAAGAGGGCATTTCAGAGCGGTACTTATCTAACAGTTTGCGGGCGTTATCCTTTCCAAAATCTTCCCACTGCAGAATCGCTTTCGGATATCTCTTCTTCAAAGCGCTGATGAATCGATCGAGGAATGCATCGTATTCAGCCCCCGACTTTCTCTCATGGCGCCATCCGAGATAGAGTTTATCTTTTAGAAGTTCCGGATTATGGGTCCCTACATCTAGTAAAACCGGAAGAGTCCTGGCTGGGTGGATCCCTCCAAAAAGGGTATAGAGAGATAATTTTCCAACTGAAATCGTCATCCCACCTATCCCCTGGTCTCCTAAGCCTAAGATCCTCTCCCCGTCCGTTACGACGACGACATCGATTTCTTTCTGGGGGCAATTTCTAAAGATCTCCTCCATTTTATCCTGCATTGGGAACGAGACATACAGCCCTCTCTGTTGAAAATAGATCGAACTGTATTGCATGGCCGCCTCCCCTACCGTCGGGGTGTAAATATAGGGCACCATCTCGGCTGGGAAACGGGAAATGAACTGATAGAAGAGCAATTCATTGCGGCTGAGGAGCGATTTGAGAAAGGTGTATTTGCCTAAAGGGGTTCTTTTCTTGCTAAAATTCTGGAGGGTTCTTTCGATTTGTTCTTCGACAGTCGATATTTTGGAAGGGAGCAGGCCATTTAAACCGAGCTCATCCCTCTCTTCTTGTGTAAAAGCGGTCCCCTTGTTCACAAGCGGAGTATTTAAGATTTGCTCCGGACTCAATGATAGTTCGACAATCTCTTCCATCTTATGCAGTTTCCTGGAGATCGGGGGCGTATTTTTTGAACATGATGAGCACGAGAGCCATCCAGGCGACAAAGATGATGATAGAGAGAAGGGAAATATAAGAAAGGAGAGCAATACCTGCTGACGCCTGGAGAATCAAGATGAAGAGCGAAACGAGCCCCTTCGATGTCCGATAGGCAAAGACATCGATGATCGCTTTTGCCCGAAACTTTTCATCGAGCTTTAGCGGGATGTACAGCATTTCGCGAAATACTCCGAAAAGAGAAAAATCGACCGATTTCACAAAAATAAAAGAAGCTGTCGCGATTGCAAAAGTGGGAAAAGTTAACGAGAGGATTCCGCTAATGCAAAGGAAGAATGGGATGAGAAAATGTCCCTTTCTCAAACCGGCAAAATGGATCAGGAGTAGAGCTCCAAGAAATTGAAACGCTGCGCTTGCGATATTTGTAAGGCCAATGATCCGGCCGCAATATTCAGTCCTAAGATCTTTATCTAAGATATTTAACTCTAAGTGAGCGTTGAAGAGATACTCGACGAGACCCACTGAAATTTGCATGAATATCACAAGGCCCAGGATCGATAGTAAAAATGGTGAGCGAAAAATGAGAGAGAATCCCTCTTTAGAACTCTCAGGAAGTTCTTGCTGGAAGGAAGTCTCCTTCACTCCGCTTCTTCTGAACGCCATCCAATAGAAGAAAATCAGGAAGAGATAGATGGGAAGAGTGAAAAGAAAAAGTCTCTCCGACCCAATCTTCACTGCCAAAAATCCAGGCAGCGCGCTCGCTAGGATCGACCCGAGAGTTCCCATCCCAAAGATCATCCCGTAGAGATACTTCGCTCTGCCTGAAGGGATCGTGCTATGGATCATCGACCATAACTGCTTGAACATAAGCAGGATATAAATATCCTTCCAAGCGTAATGGAAGAAGATCAATTGAGGGATTTTGGGGAGGAGAAAGGCAAAAGAGGTATTGATCGCAATCGAGATGGAAGCAATCGACGCAAGCATTTTGAAAGGACCGATTTTCGGAAGGAACCGGTTGTAGAGATAGATGACGAAAAGATTGAGCGGGACTGTGAAAAGCCACACCCAGGGATAAAAACTGGAAGAGAAAGTCGTGAGGAAAAGGGCGTTGCTCGCAGGTCTTGTGATCGCATATTCAGAGGCGATCGACATCCCGCACAGCATGGCGAAAAAAATAAATAACTTATTCATGACCAATTTTCGAGGAAATTCACCAGTTCCAAGTCCCTTTCTGGCGAAATATAGACCCAATTCAATTTTTTTGTCGGCACTTTTAAGAGAAGATCGGAACAATCGCGCGCTTTCTGGATGATCACGTGCCTCCGTGAAACTGGAAAAGAGAGACGATCGGCAGCGGGCTCATCTGAGTGAAATTCCCATTCGATTTCACCATCGGGAATTTTCCCTTTGGCTTTATACTGCTCGAGATCTTTTGGCATGACCCCCTGAGGAAGAGCGATTGCGCGGAAACGGTGCTTGCGGAAGATCACGCATTTCGCATCTGCATGGCCAGGCAATTTAGGATCTTTAGCGGCGATATTCAGCGAAGAAATCACATCGGTATCGCTAATGCTCAAAAATTCATCGACGTCGCCTAAAGCTTTTTTCGCGAAAATCGCTTTCATGTAGCGGCGCAAATGGAAGTTGTAGGCTTTGACCGATGAATATTGGTAAATCCGCCTGAACATGAAATGGCGCGCGAGCAATAAAGCCTCGCATGACTCGAGTCCATTTTCATCGATGCCTAGCTGCAGTTCGTCCCCTCCTTTGTCTACAGATGGGAGGACCCGGAGCATCTCGATTAACTGATGATAGTCGAATAAGCCATAGGCGACGCCTGTGCTTTTTGCATCCCGTAAAAGATAGTCGATCCGGTCGGCGCCAAAGAAGTCGCCTGTGATCACTTGTGAGACGATCCTTTCCCAAGGGCTAAAGCTTCCCCCGGTCAATTCTTTCCATTTGGCCTCGCCAATCGAAATCTTCTTGATGTCTTCGACAATATTTCTCTCGACGATATCTTCCATGTAGGAGGGGCTCTTTTTGAGCCGGTCCCAAACGGGCTCCAAGTAGGGGCTATCGATGATTTTCAACGTCCACTGTTCATGTCCTTGCGGGCCTAGAATTACTTTTTCCGCAACATGGGAAAAGGGCAAGTGGCCCAGATCGTGGCACAAGGCGGCCATCCGGAGCACCCTTCTCCAATACAAATATTCGGAAGATCCTTTCCTGGGGACAAAATGGAACACATCGGGACGAACCGATTTGCAGATCTTTTCAAAAATTAAGGTCGCAAGGGCCATCACTCCAAGCGAGTGTTCAAATCTCGTATGGGTCGCCCCTGGATAGACGAGATAGGCAATCCCGAGTTGGTGGATGTAATGGAGCCGCTGGAAAGGAAGAGAATCGATTAGATCCTTTTCAAATTCATCGAACGGGATAAAACCGTGTACAGAATCGTAAATCTTTTTATCGGCGTAAAGAAAATCTTTTACCATATGGCCCCAATTACCTCATTATCCCCGATCGATCCTTTTGGGGCAACTAATCAGGGCGGGGCTTGCTTTCGTGGATATAGGAAGTACTCACCTGAACGAACTCTGCCTTTCTCTGTAATTCCTTGATATTACGCGCTCCTCCATAGGTCATGCCGCTCCGGATCCCGCCGAGAAGATTAGCGAGAAGATCTGCGGCGCTCCCCGTCACGGGACCCCAAAAATCGATCCCCTCAGCTACTGTCTTCGCCTTGAGCCCTCCGTAAAATTCATTCTGAAAATCTGCCGAAGCCTGGCCGCGAAACTTCGCCTCATGGCCAGATGGATATTTATCGGTTTTCCGTTTAGGAGCGGCAGATTCAAGGGTTTGGGCCATGAGCTTTCCGATCATTACGGTGCTTGCGCCCGCGGCTAATGCGAGAACCACGTCGCGGCTTGTCCGGATCCCCCCATCGGCAATGAGCGGAACCCGGAGCTTTTCTGCGATCCTAGCGCAATCTTGCACTGCGGTGAACTGGGGCACCCCAAATCCGGTCACCATCCGCGTGGTGCAAGCTGCTCCAGGCCCCACCCCCACTTTGACCGCATCGGCCCCTGCATTCACCAGGTCGTGATAGGCCATAGCTGTGCAGACATTCCCTGCGATGATCTCTTTATCGGGATGGCTTTTCTTCAATTCTTGGATGTGGTGGAACATCCGATCCGAATGGCCATGGGCGACGTCGATACATACCCCCAAGGCCCCTAAATCGAGCAATTTTCTCGTTTCATCTAGCTTCCCGATGCCGCAGGAGACATACGTTTTCCCCTGAAACCGCTTTACCCAGTTGATCTGTTCCTCAAAAGGGGTAAATCGATGGAAGATGGGGAAGGACCCCTCTGCAATTAAGAGTTCGGCCAATTCAGGGCTGATGACGGTATCCATATTGGCGGCCAAAATGGGGATCCCCACCTTGGTCTTCTTCGTCAGCCAGCTCTCTAAGGAGGGTTCAGTCCTAGAGGGGATATTATTGAATTGGGGCACTAAAGCCACATCGTCATAGGTCAAAGCATGGCGCATAAAATTCTCCAAAACCACCACTTTATACCTTCTGCCTTATATTTCGCTATGCCTATCCCGTTATTATTCTAAATTATATCTTATAATTGAAAAGTAATAAACATTTTGTTAAAATATATATCTATGGGAATCAAAATAATTGAAAAAAATATCTGTGCAGCGACCCGTGTAGAATCTTGGTTTGGTGTAAGCACTGGAGTTTCTAAATTTCGCATTGCATTCGAACGATTTGATGAAGATGCCTATTGGATCGCAGCTAGTATAAATGAACCATCCTTTCTAACTAAATGGTTATACGTTCCTGTTCAGCATCAGAATAAAACTTATTGGCTGAATAAACAGAGTCTAATCAAACGATTTTCCATGACCCCCTCTGGATTAGAGTTTCTAAAGAACAACTTTAAAGAGCTTATTCGATCTGAAGATCTATGGGCAAAGTTAACTCTCATTGAACAAGAGAATCCTTCAATTCCCGAACCTATTTCTCCTGCTCCCAAGAATGAGGAGATTAGTTTCCGCGACAAATTGAAAACGGCTATCGAATTTTGCATCGATGACTATATGCCTTTCCCATTCTCAGACAGACAAATCGATCTTATTCTACAGGAAAAAGAACCTAATAGCATTTTTGTATATTGTAATCGGCTTGTCTATGTTTCCTCTCCAGATGAAAAAAAAGAAATCAAAAGGTATCTACTGATGGTCGCGCCAAATGACCACTGCTTGGGTGAAGGGAGTTATGGAAAAGTATTTTTCGCAATTGATCTAGATACGGCCGCAATCAATGTAGTAAAAATTTGTAATGAGAACAGTCCACTTAGAGAAATCAAGGCCTTGCTCAAATTAAAAGGAAATCCAGCCGTAGTTCATCTGCATCGCAGTTTCAAACATGTTAATAATCTGTTTTACATCATGGAATTCTGTGATCAAGGAGATCTAGAACTTTTTATAGACAGCGCTGAAAGGAACCGCAGGCCCACTTTTACCTTCATGCAATCCCTTTATCTCCTATTCGATTATGCATATGGCCTTTACTCCACCCATCAATCAGGTATTGTACATAGAGATATAAAAGGGCTTAATCTCTTTTTGAAAGGGACTGACTTTTATAGGGGAAGGACTGGCGACTACGGATTAGCGGCTCATCCAGAATCGATAAAGGTTCATCTAGCGGGGACTCCTATCTATTTTTCTCCAGAACTTTGTAAAAAGCAGCAAAAGCTCGATTATAAAAAGAGCGATATTTGGGCTTTAGCCGTTACAACCTATAATCTTTTCCATCCAGAATCTAAAACTCTCCCTCACATGAGTCGAGTTTTGTCCAGCTCTGAAGTCTCTCAAAGGTGCGCCAGTTTAGAACAAGATGATCTCAACCGGTCCATAAACTATTTACATCCAGCCGTCCAGGGACTCTTTAGAAAGATGTTGGTCGTTGATCCAAACAATAGGGCAGATATCGGCGCTGTGCTTCAGGAAATCATTCGAATTGGACAATCGGAAGGCTTTTTAATGCCTATTCATCACAATATTCCCAGAGAATTTTATACTCCCTATATTGAAAGTCAGAATTCTCATAAATTGGCGATTTCTGGTAGAATGCCCGCATGACACAACCATTAAGTCCTAGATCTGAGATATTTGCAAATAGTTTAAGTTCCTTTTCTGATGAACAACTTGCCCCAGGTTGGTCTTATCTTCTAAAAGGGCCCATTCACGAGTATCCAAGCATGAACAAGTGGGTCATCGAAAATGGACCGATTCTAGATGAAAACGGAATCAGAAGAGATCGATTGATCGGATTGCATCGATATCTTTTACAATCTGCCGAATCGCTTAATGTTGAGGTAAGCCCGCTCACTCTACCGACCGCGAATCAGTTTATGCTCATGGAATTCCAAATCCACAGGAAGCATTTTAAGAAGATAGAGATAGAAGAAAAGATCCAGAAAGACAAAGACAGGAAGCTGCTCGCGATTTGGGAAAAATTACCCATCCCGCAAGAGGTAAAAGAAGACATTCAAGGCGATGTCGCGAGGGTTCGAGAATGGCTTACAGCTCATCCCATTTTTAATAATGTCCTAGATTTAAACCTCTCTAAGCTAGGACTAACTGAGATCCCTCAAGAATTTACGGCGCTTCAATTCCCTGAATTAAGGAAATTAAAATTGAACAACAACCGGATTCGAGAGATTCCTCAAGGATGGCTTCAACGCCATCCAATGCTGTCGAGAATCGAAATCAGTTTCAATGAAATCGAAATAATCCCTGAAGGATTTCTTCAATTTTGTCCGAAACTTACTAATATCTCTCTATATAAGAACAAGATTCGGGGGGCCATCCCTGCAACTTTTTGTAGAAGAGTAGAAAATCTGTTTACCCTAGACTTATCTAAAAATCAAATCGAATCCCTTCCCGACAATTTTTTAATTAACTCCAAAAGGCTTCAAACAATTAATCTGATGAATAATCAACTTCGAACCATTCCTACTGGATTTTGCCAATATACTGAACCTTGCCGCCCTTCTCTAACTGTGTGGCTTCAGAACAATCAGATAGAGACCATTGCACCTAATCTCTTCAATTGCGATAACAGAATTGGAATCATCAGACTCGATAACAACAGGCTTCAAACTTACCCCGTAGGGTTTGCTCAAGGCTGTACGGGACTGACCTCTGTAGACTTGCGCAATAATCCCCTGCCAAGACCAGCTCCAGACGGCTTCCTTAGCGAATGTCCGCTACTGTCACATCTTCTTCTCTAGATTTGGCGGCTGTTGAGAATGGGGGCAATCGTGTCATGAAGAGTTCTTTTACTGCGCCAAATGATTGATGGATTCTTCCGTGAGCCTAAATACAGTCCAATCAGACATAGGGGTTGCGCCAATTTTCTTATAAAAGTTGATGGCTCGTTCATTCCAATCTAGAACCCACCATTCAACACGTCCACAATTTCTTTTCTTCGCTAACCGACAGATCTCTTTTAGAATCAGCTCTCCATAGCCTTTGCCTCGATATTCTTGACGGACATATAAATCTTCGATGTAAATGCCTTTCCTTCCTAAAAAAGTAGAGAAATTATGAAAAAATAAGACAAATCCTACTGGCTGTGTATTTTCTTCGGCTATGAATACTTCCGGCCCTTTGGGATCAGAAAAAAGACTCTGTTGAAGAGTTAACTCATCAGTCACCACCTCATCTAACAGCTTCTCAAAATCAGCAAGCTCTCGAATCATCTGCAAAATGAGAGCAGTGTCTTCTAGACGAGCAGGACGAATTTTAAAAGAAGCAGCCATTAGAATAGTCTTCCGCCATTTGGCACTTTCACAGTTGGCTCAAGAAGGACTACTTGCCCTTGATCATCTGGCAATCCAAGAGTCAGCACTTCAGACATGAATTTGCCGATCTGCTTAGGAGGAAAATTGACTACGGCAATGACTTGCTTGCCGATGAGCTCTTCCTTTTTGTAATGATGGGTAATCTGGGCTGATGACCGCTTTTTTCCCAGATCGCCAAAGTCGATTTCCAGCTTGTAAGCTGGCTTGCGCGCTTCCGGATAATCTTCCACGTGGACGATTGTCCCAACTCGGATATCTACTTTAAGAAAGTCACTATACTGAATTTGCTCTGAGATTTTCATACTAGTCTACTTTGATTTTTCTTTCTATAGGACAACAGCAACACTCGCTCGCCATCAGAAAAATGCTTGTAGCTAATAGTCCTGCAGCAAGCAGGACATCAAATCCAAACATGGTCTCCACGACACCCCCTGGATTGCCGTTGCTGCAATTGTTTTC
>CAYZHU010000005.1:0-26259 GCA_964477585.1 uncultured bacterium | reverse complement strand
CCGCTTTTGCGAAATTCTTGGCCCTTTTTTCGTCTCGCTCCTTCGGACAACTCTCTCCTCGAGTTGCCCTCGGATCGATCCAAAAAAATTGCAGAAGAATTCCATCAAAATCGGTGGATGTCTCAATTTTTTCACAGCCTCATAGCAAACTTTTTTGTTTGACAATCATTTAGTACTTCGGGTAAAACCTCCGGCCTTTCTTTTTCATAAAACCTTTAACTCAGGAGACTCAAATGAGCGCACAACCAGTAGTACCAATAAATCCAATATCAGTAGCTACCCCTCCGCCTGTTTTAGCAGGAGAAGCTAGTAATCCAGCATCAGTTACTGCAGCTGAATTTTCAGCAGCGGTAGGAGCAGCAGATCCTAAACCTTCGGCTCCGTTAGAAGCAGGAAGAGTTGTATCTATTAATGGAGACCAGCTTTCCCCGCCAATCGTCAGCTCAGAAGCGCCAAATCTGCCAGCTGCTTCTTCTGTCAATGTGCCTACTTATCCAGGAGAGGGGCCTAGAGAAACTTATGAATTTAAAGAAGACTCTTTTGGCAGTAGCGATCAAGCCGCAATGCAGAAGGCTCTTCAGGAAACGGAAGAACCAGAAGCAGATTCGCTTCAAGATGCTTTAGATCTAGAAAGCGCGATAGAATCGGCAACAAAATCTGTAGACGAAGAACTAAGAGCAGTTGTTTCTTATGCTTGTGCAACTCATATAATGATAGATCGAAGCGAACAGATAACAGCAGAGGTTACAAAACAATTCTCCACTCTTTATAGCAATCTTTATGAGAGGAGTTCCAGATTGAATGCTTTGAAAAATCAAGGTACTGCATTCTCTCTAATTTTGGGTAAATGCAATACTAAGCTCACGAACTTCAATACGTTTGTGCATGGAGACAATGCGGTTGCAGGTCAGCTAAGAACTATCTTAGGAGTGGCAAAAGTGATTCGAACTTTGAGCCAATCAGAGCAGAATGGTGGAATGACAGGCGAGGCAGCTTTTGCATTGCGAGCAATTTTTAATGAAGCTTATGCAGTGAAAGAACGAGTCGTTGTCAATAATTTTGCTCATGCAGTAGAAACTCTTGGGGGATACTTTGGTGCTCCTGGAAAATTGGAGAATAATTATTATTCAAACGTAAAAACTGCTGCGATTTTGAAAGAAGTTAAGACCTTGCTGAAACGGGAAGAAATAGGAACTTTAGGTAACGAAGCAGATCTTTTATCTACGCATCGTAGAGTTTTAGCTGCAATCCATGCAGTGAATACAGATCTGGAAAAAGTAAACCTGAACTTGATTCGCTTAAGAGAAGCTGTAGAAGAAGCAGAGCAAGAAAAACAGCCGCTTCTTGCTGAAAAAGAATCATTGATGGCGCAAAAAGCTATGCTTGAGACATCAATGGATGAGATTCGTGCCGCATATCAAAGAGCAAGTGGAATTATTTAATTCCATGAACTCTATTACGCCCTTGGTAACAAGGGCGTAATTTCGACATTTAAATAAGGCGAAGGCGTCCCTGTTAGCGAGCCTCCCTGGTTCCAACATTGGATCAATACCTGGGTAACCCTGGCTTTTTTGATGGCTGGAATAGTCATCAAAGCGTCGTGGACTTCTTCCATTTTTCTTTGATGGTAGGATCCTGCGATTTCAATATTCGTTCCTTTCGAAAAGTATTGGACATACTCAAGATCCATTTGAGCGCTTGCAAATAACAGAGAATCGGTTTTCCCATCTCGATCTAAGTTCTCAATGAATTCTCGATTCAAAGCCACATGGGGCAATACTGACCAACGGAGGGCTTTTGATGCTTTGTTTAGATCTCCTGATTCGAGCCCATCGCGAAAGCGGGAATTTTGGTAGGCGAGGATCAATCCCAAAGTCAAAATGACACAGACAAAATTCCGCATCTCTTCCCATCTCGTAATCTCAATTTTTTGATATTTGGAAGGATCTATAATAGGATCTAATTTAATTGTATTTATAGATGACATGAAAATAACCCTTAATTAGCCTTTTGCGCCTATATTTTATAACATTAAGATAGTATTAATCTACTTGTTTTAAACACTTTGCTTTTAGTGGTTTAGGAAATGTCTTGCAAAATGCAATTGGATTTGGCATTTTAGCAATCAAAATGCAAACAGCGGTAGCACTTTGAAAAAATACGTTCCTAGAAAATTAGTCCCTCCCAAAGAGAGTTTTTTTCTTTTGGGAGCCCGGGGGACAGGAAAGTCGACCTGGGTACAAAAGGTTTACCCTCAAGCTCTTCGGGTCGATTTATTGATTCCGGAAGAGGAGCGGAAATATCTAGCCCAGCCAGAGCGGATTCGAGAAGTTGCGGAATCCGTAGGAAGGGGAGGCATATGTGTCATTGATGAAGTACAAAGGGCAAGCGGGATCCTTCCTGTTATCCATTCTCTTATAGAGGAAGACTTGGGCGTCCAATTCATATTAACAGGGAGCAGCGCTCGGAAATTGAGGCGCTCTGTAGGTAATTTGCTAGGAGGGAGACTTCTTCTCCGGACTATGCCTCCTTTCTTAGCGGTTGAATTAGAAAGCGAATTCAACTTAAAAACAGCGCTTCAGGTAGGTTTGATTCCAATGATCTGGGAGGCGGAAGATCGACAGGAAAAGATCCGAAATTATGTGGGAGTTTATCTAAAAGAAGAGGTGCAAGCAGAAGGGCTAGTCCGTCAAATCGGCGCCTTTGCCCGATTTATGGAAATAGCCAGTTTTTCCCATGGGAATTTATGGAATTCGACAGAGATTGCCAGAGAATGTCAAGTAAAACGGCAGACAGTAGATAATTACTTATCTGTTTTAGAAGATCTTCTTCTTTGTTTTACACTTCCCGTCTTTACGCGAAGGGCCAAACGGGCTTTGATTTCCCATTCGAAATTTTATTACTTTGATACAGGCGTCTTTCGGGCTCTTCGTCCTAGAGGTCCGATGGATAAAGAGGCTGAATTGGAAGGACCTGCATTGGAAGGCTTAGTTGCGCAGCATTTGCGTGCCTGGATTGTTTCTCAAGCTGAATTGCACCAATTTGCATTCTGGAGAACCCGTACGCAGCTCGAAGTCGATTTTGTGATTTATGGGCCTAAAGGATTTTGGGCAATTGAAGTCAAAAGAGGCCAGGATGTAAATCCTGATGATGTAAAAGGGCTCTTAGCCTTTAAAGAAGAATATCCAGAATCTCAACCTATCTTACTCTATTTAGGTCCCAAAAGAATGTACAAAGAGATCCCATGTCAACCATTGGAGGAGTTCCTTCTTCATCTCTCTCCCGCTGCTGCAATTGGAAGAAAGGAGGGTTTTTCGGATAATGCTTTTCGATAGAGTTTGAGATAGGAGAGAGTGGGATTTTTCCAACTGTAATCCTGTTTCATCGACCGTTGGACCATCGGAAGAAACGTGTGTGGCTCTTGTTTGAAATGATCAAAGGCTCTTTTTAGGACCCCGTCCAATGCTTCCCGAGTGGGTTGGGAAAAGACAAACCCATTGCGGACCTGAATCGGGTTTAAGGAGTTCTCGCAATCAAAGACTGTGTCTTTAAGCCCTCCAGTAGAGCGGACGATCGGAACAGAGCCGTAGCGCATCGCAATCAGCTGCGTAAGTCCGCATGGTTCGAAAATCGAGGGGACTAGGACAAAATCAAGCGCGGCGTAGATGAGATGAGCGAGCGATTCATCGTAGGTATATTGGATGAACACTTGAGGGTGATCCGCAAATTGCTGTTTCAGATTATCGAACTGCGCCTTCAATTTCGCTTCGGGAGGAGAACCTAAAAGGATAAAAGTCCCTCCGAGTTCTACAGTTTTTTTTATCCCCTCTTCGATCAAGTCGGGCCCTTTTTGGAAAGTGATGCGGCTAATCGTTCCGACCCAAGGTCTTCTTGTTCCAATGAAGCGGGTACGGCTCCGGAAAGCCTCTCGGTTCGCCTCTTTCCCTTTTTGGATGGAAATTGAGGAAGAGGCATCATAATGGGCAGCGAGAAGGGGATCGGTTGCAGGATTCCAAATCGTCTGGTCGATCCCGTTGAGAATCCCGGTCAGTTTCGATTTGTATTTCCGGAAGGTAGATTCGAGATGGAATCCCATCTCCGGAGTCAATAATTCTTTGGCAAAATTGGGGGAAACTGTCGTGACGGCGTCCGCATAGACAATCCCTCCTTTGAGGAGATTGAGCGTTTTTGAAAATCCAGGCGCATTATCTGGGAACTTATCTTTTTGAAGATATTCTTCCCCTTTTAACCCTATGTGATCTAGGTCGGCTGGGGTGCATCTTCCTTGGTATTCGCTATTGTGGACCGTTAAAATAATAGCTTTAATTTTCAAATCGGTGAACAGGTCCCGGGCAAGGGGAGCGCAAAGCGAGACGTGCCAATCGTGGAGATGGAGAATATCGATAGGGCGGTTTTGAGCCCGCAAATACTCGAGAACAGCGCGGGAAAAATAGATGAAGCGGGAGATATCGTCTTCTTCCCCATAGATT
Organism: uncultured bacterium; assembly: GCA_964477585.1. Lineage (GTDB taxonomy): Bacteria > Chlamydiota > Chlamydiia > Chlamydiales > SM23-39 > CAYZHU01. The sequence continues at coordinate 21,769 of CAYZHU010000005.1, read as the reverse complement.
TTCCCTCGATGAAAATAGCCGGCTGGGTGCCGCGCCTCAAGCAAATGGACCCGGCAATCTTCCGAGAGACCCGACCACATCGCGTTGGCTTGGTTCACCCCTTTCTCAAAGCATTTGAAATCAGGGACTTCCATATTTATATTTCGGATTTTTTTCAGGTCGATAAAGTCATATTTTGGGATGATGACGTCGACCTCCAATTCAGGCGATTGCGTCAATTCTCTAGAGAGGCCTAAAATAACCTCTCCCAATCCCCCCGCCTTCGCAAGAGGGGCAAATTCCGCAGCAACTTGGACTATCCTCATAATTTCCCTATACGGCCTACCCTAGGTTTTCGTATACGTTTTTCAGTAAAGTTTTTCCTCTGCCATTTCGAAATCTCTCTTCTTGCATAATATTTAGTGAGTTAGTTAACATGTCCCCTGTTTTTTATATGCTTGATGGGGCGTCGCCAAGCGGTAAGGCAGCGGTTTTTGGTACCGCCATGCGGAGGTTCGAATCCTTCCGCCCCAAGGTTTTAAATGTGAAGCTCAACCATGCAAGACTTTATGATCTTTGCCGGCTCCTCTCATGAGGCAATGGCGGAGGAAGTGGCGAAAAGCCTGAAGTGCAAAGTAGGTAAGCTCCTCATTGAAACATTCCCCGATGGGGAGATCGGAGTCCAGATCCTGGAAAATGTGAGAGGGAAAGATGTTTTTCTCCTCCAATCGGTAGCGCGAAAGCCGAATCATTTTTTTATGGAACTGCTGATCCTTGTAGATGCGCTAAAACGGGCATCTGCCCGAAGCATCGTTGCAGTTCTGCCCTATTATCCGTACGCGCGGCAGGACAGGAAAGAGAAAGGAAGGGTTCCGATCACGGCCAAATTAGTGGCCGATTTGCTGGAAAGGGCTGGAGTGACCCGAGTCCTGACAATGGACTTACATACGGATCAGATCCAGGGCTTTTTCAATATCCCTGTGGACCATTTGTACGCGCGTCCCGTTTTGGTTGAAGCGCTGCGAAAAGGAGGGGGATTGCAGAACGCAGTAGTGGTTTCTCCCGATGTAGGGAGCAACAAGATGGCGAGGAAGTTCGCCGAAGATTTAAAACTCGATCTCGCGATTGTCGATAAGAGGCGCATTAGCGCAAAAAAAGTGGAAGTCTACGCTCTCATAGGAGATGTGAAGGGCAAGCAGGTGATCTTAGTCGATGACATCTGTTCCACTGGAAGCACCTTAAAGATGGCCGCGAAAGTATGTAGAGAAGAAGGCGCAAAGAGCGTAGATGCTGTTTTCACACACGGCCTGATGATGGGAGGGAGTCGTTTGGAAGGGATCGATAAGATCTACACGACCAATACGGTGCCCCAGCCGAAAGAGACAAAAACATTTCAGGCAGTCTCTATCGCTCCGATGTTTGGCGAAGCGATCGAATGTGTGGTGAAGAACAAATCGATCTCATCGCTTTTTAAAAGGTAAAGTTAGAGGATCCAATGAAATTGTCATTTTTTAAGAGAACGGTTGGTAAGAAAGGGGAAACAAACCGGATTCGCCGAGAGGGGAATATCCCAGCGAATCTCTATGCCCAGAATGTTACTCCTGAAGCGGTCTATTTGAAAGGGGAGGAAGTCAAGACGCTCCTCCGCAACATGAAGCCCGGAATTCTCTCTACAACAGTGTTTGAGCTTCAGGGAGAAAATAAAAAACACAAAGCGATCATTAAGGATATTCAATACCACGTGGCGACTTACGACATCGAGCACATCGACTTCGTATTCTTAAACGACAAAGCTCCCGTAACTGTGAATGTGCCGATTCAGATCCTAGGATCAGCCGAATGTGCAGGCGTTAAGCTAGGCGGATTTATCCGGCAGGTAATCCGGACGATGAAAGTGAGCTGCTTGCCCAAAGATATCCCGCAAGAATTTACTCTCGATGTAAAAGATTTGAACATTGCCCAAGCAAAAAGACTTTCCGATATCGCACTTCCAGATGGAGTGAAAGCGATTGGAAAAATGGATGAAGTAGCTGTAGTCGTAGCAAAAAAAGCTGGGGCATAATGCGTGGCCGGGAAATCCTTGATTGTAGGATTGGGCAACCCAGGAAAAACATACGAGCGGACGCGGCATAATGTCGGGTTCGACGCTCTAGGGCTCCTAGCTAAGAAACATGGCTTGGAGTTTCGAAAGCAATTAAAATTTAAGGGAAGTGTCGCCGAAGGAACAATCGGGACATCTCCTGTGATTCTTCTGATGCCGCTGACATATATGAATAACAGCGGCGAGGCAGTGGCCCTGATGGCCCACTACCTGCAGATAGATGTGTCCCAAATCCTCATCGTCGTTGACGATGTGGCCATTCCTCTGGGACAGCTGCGGATGAAAATCAATAGCTCGCCAGGCGGTCATAACGGCCTGAAGAGCGTTGAGTTCTTCTTGCAGACAGACCGCTATCCCCGACTCAAAATTGGGATTGGGGAAAACGGTGTGGGAGAACTGGCAGACTATGTGCTTAGCCGTTTCTCTCAAGAGGAAGAAAAACTCCTTCCAGGCGTTCTGGAAAGAGCCGTCCAGACCATAGAAATTTGGCTGGACAAAGGAATAACCAGTGCGATGAATTTTGCAAATACCTGAGTTTTAGCTTTTGTCTCCTCGGAATCAGAGGCCGAGCGGGATTAATCTAAAATTCAGGTTCAATTCATCGACTCCGAGCATTGGAGATGCATGAAAAAAGAGCATAGAAAAGGGCTTTATGAGGGAATGTATATCCTCAGCGCTTCTTTAAGCGATGAGTCCCGTAAGAAAGCATTTGATAAGATCACCGATGGGATCACAGAAAAAGGTGGAGAGATCCACAAGATCCACGAACAAGGGCGGAAAAAACTAGCCTATGAAATCGATGGGAAAAGAGAAGGGTACTACTACGTCGTCTATTTTACAGCGCCGACCCAGGCAGTCCCAGAACTTTGGAAGGAATACCATCTCCATGAAGATTTGATTCGCTTCATGACGATGAAAACCGACAAGGTCCTTGAGACACTTGAATTCAAACCCATTAAAACACAAGGTTAGGCATGTACCCCAATTCTAGAGAACCCAGAGAAAGAAGAGCTCCTTCGTCTCAACAGCAGAGCAGCAGCAACAATGGAGATAGCTCCTCGCCATTTGCAAGAAAGAAAAAAGCTTGCCCATTTGTAGCGTCAAAAGTCGATACAATCGACTACAAAGATCTAGAAACGCTTAGACAATTCATCACGGAACGGGGAAAAATTTTGCCTCGCCGGATCACAGGTGTTTCTTACTTTTATCAAAAAGTCTTGAAGAAGGCGATCAAGCAAGCCCGACACATGGCTCTCTTGCCTTTTGTTTCGGAAGAATAGAAGGAGGAATGAAGTGAAACAACAATTATTACTACTCGAAGATGTAGAGGCGCTTGGCAAGAAAGGGGATGTCGTATCGGCAAAACCAGGCTATGTGCGTAACTTCCTTCTCCCGCAACGGTTCGCCGTTGTCGCAAGCCCGAATACGTTGAGAAAACAAGAGCGGCTCAGAGCGGAAAGGGAGAAACAGGCGATCGTCGACCGGAAAGAAGCGGAAGAACTCGCCATGCAGATCGGAAATATCACTTTGGAGACGAAAGTCAAAGTCGATCCAGAAGGACATATGTATGGTTCTGTATCTGCAGGAGATGTCGCCCAGTTGTTCCAAGAGCGCGGGTTGCCAGTTGAGAAGAAGTATATCCAACTGACCCGTCCTATCAAGGAGACAGGCGCCCATAAGATCTCTTTGAAGTTGAAAGAAGGGATTATGACTATCGTTCAGCTGACCATTATCCCAGAAGGGGTCAATGCAGTCGGCATCGAGGCGGTCACGGCTCCCATTCCGGTTGAAGGAGCAGAATCAGAAGCTGCCACTACTGAGCAAACAGAGGCATGATCCTCCTATCCCCCGCAAAACTCAATCTGAGTTTTCAGGTTTTGCGAAAGCGGGCTGATGGGTATCACGACATTGCCTCCCTATTTCAGGCGATCGATCTATTCGATCGCCTTTTTATTTCTCTTTCCGATCAAGACAAAATCACCTGCACCGATCCGACTATTCCTTGCGATGAGACGAATCTAGTAGCCAAGGCGATGGCCCTTTTTCCAAATCGATCGCCGCTCCATATCCATATCGAAAAAAAAATACCCGTCCAGGCAGGTCTTGGAGGGGGGAGCAGCAATGGGGCAACTGTCCTTTGGGGTATCAATGAGCTCATGGGGCGCCCCAACACTCTAGATCAGTTGGTGGAAATGGGAGCAAAAATCGGTTCCGACGTCCCATTCTTTCTTTCATCAGGATCGGCTTTTTGCACGGGAAGAGGGGAAATTTTAGAGCCCAGGCCATTTGTTCCTCTCACTGGCTGGCTTGCAAAACCCTTTTATGGCCTTTCGACGCCCCTTGTCTACAAACAGACTAGAATCGAAGAACTTCCGAAAAATCGAAACGCGACCTATTTCAACGATCTAGAAGTCCCCGCGTTTCAATTGGAGCCGCGGCTCCTTGAACTGCAAAAGAAACTCCAAACTTTTGGGTTTGAACACGTGGTGATGACCGGCAGCGGCACCGCTTTCTTTTGTCTTGGAAAGGGGAGCCCAATTCCTCTCGAAGGAGTCGCTTATTTCCCATTCCAATCGATCCAAAGGAATCCCGCTTCCTGGTATTGATTTCTTCTGCTATTATTACCCTCTGCGGATATGTTGCATAATTCAGAAGTCATCAAACTTATGGCTATAAACGGTTTAATTACCACCGAGAGCACCGAGGACACCGAGGCGCGAAGCGCGCAAAAAACATGAAAAGTAAGTATATCATTGTTACTGGCGCGGCTGGGATGATCGGATCGGGAATTGTCCGGCAGCTCAATGACGAAGGGAATGGGAATCTCATTCTCGTCGATGATCTCAAACATTCTGAAAAATGGAAAAACCTAGTTGGGAAACAATTCGTCGATTTGATTTCCCGCAACCATCTATTCGATTGGCTTAAGGGGAAAGAAGATGAGGTAGAGGCAGTCTTTCACCTAGGCGCTTGCTCCGATACGATGGAGACGAATGGAGATTATCTCTTGGAGAATAATTTCCGGTTTACGATCCGCCTTGCTGAGTGGTGTGTAAAATCGGATAAACGATTCATCTACGCCTCTTCCGCCGCAACTTATGGAGATGGGAAGCAAGGTTTCAGCGACGATATTGGGACTTTAGAAAATCTCCGTCCGATCAACATGTATGCCTTCTCGAAACATCTCGCCGATCTATGGATGAAAAGGGAAGGGTATTTAGACCGAGTTGTCGGATTGAAATACTTCAATGTTTTTGGGCCGAACGAATACCACAAAGGGCGGATGGCCTCGATGGTATTGAAGATGTGCGGCAAGGCGGTAGAGGAAGGAAGCATCCACCTCTACAAATCGAACGATCCCCAATTTGCCGACGGGGGACAGATGCGCGACTTCATCTATGTCAAAGATGCAGTCCGGATGACATGCGCGCTTCTCAAACCCGAATACCGGAATATCGCGGGGATCTACAATGTAGGGCAAGGGAAGACAACGACATGGAATGAGCTTGCAGATGCCATGTTTAAAGCGCTGAAGCGAAAGAGCAATATCCAATATATCGCAATGCCTCCAGAATTGGAGAGGCAGTACCAAAATTACACTTGCGCAGACATGCGGAAGTTTCATAAGATCTTTTCGACCGATAGACAATATTCCCAAACGATGCCGATCGAAGATTCGGTAGAGGAATATGTGCAAGGATATCTGTTGAAAAGAGATCGATGGTAAAACTAGCTGGCACCTTTGGACATTTCCGACTTTTCCGCGCTTTAGTGTTAGGCGATTTTATGCTCGACACCTACACAACGGGAAAAGTAAAGAGGATCTCTCCTGAAGCTCCTGTCCCTGGGAGGGAGGCTTTGAAATACGAATCTCGTCCAGGGGGCGCAGGCAATGTCGTCCTCAACCTCAAGACAATTGGAGCCGAAGTATTTGCAGCGGGCAGGATCGGCCCTGATAGCGAGGGAGAAACCCTTCGCGCGAGACTCAAGCAGGAAGAGGTGAATACCGATGCGATCCTCGTGGAGCCTCATTACAAGACTCCGGTGAAAAATAGGTTGATTGCTGACGGGCAGCAACTTCTCCGGGTCGATTTTGAGACGATCGCCCCTCTGCACCCCAGAGTGGAAGAAGAGATGATCGAAAGACTCGACACAATTGTCCAAAAAGTGGGGAGCGTCGCCATCTCCGATTATGGAAAAGGGTTTTTGACCAACCGGCTCATCGCCTCCACATTAGAGATCGCAAAAAAACATAAAATTCCTGCCATTGTCGATCCGAAGGGAACCGATTTTGCGAAATATCGGGGAGCGACGGTGATCAAGCCCAATCTTTCAGAAGCCTACGCAGCTGCGAAAATGCCCCTATCCACTCCGCTTGATCGAGTTGCTCAGGAGCTTCTCAAAATCACTTCGGCCGACCTTCTCTTGATCACTCGTTCAGAGGCGGGAATTTCGATTTTTGAAGCATCGGGACAAAGGACTGACCTGCCGGTCCGATCGAAAGAGGTAATCGATGTAACAGGGGCGGGAGATACTGTCCTTGCGATGATCTGTTTAGGACTTGCGAACGGTCTCGATATCCATGTATCGGCAGAGCTGGCCAATCTAGCAGCGGGAATCTCTATCGAAAGGCTTGGCTGCGTTCAGGTGACCCTCTCTGAGCTTGCCCACCGTCTTCTTGAAACTGATTCCGACTCGAAGATTTTCGATGAGAGCCACACCTATGCGCTCAAGCAAGTGCTGAAAGATAAGCGATATTCTCTTCTAGTCTTAGAGAAGGGGCAGGGGATGACGAACGCTCTTTTCCGCACCATCCGGGAGCTTAAATCGAAAGATCATTCGGAACTCATGGTCTATGTTCAGGAAACGCATCCTAAAGATGAATTCATCCACTATCTCTCTTCTCTGCAGGATATCAATTACATTATCCTGCAATCGGAGAGCCTAAAAAATCTTTGCGATACGATTCATCCTACCGGCATCTACCATTTAAAAGGGGATCAGCTCCACCAAGCCAAAGATCTCCTAGATTCTCTTCTCAAAATACCGAGTAATCCGGGCTTGGAATTCAGCTTCAACGATGGCTTTCAGTAAGCCTTCTAAATTTCGAATCATTGACTGCAACCTATCAGGAGCTATTTGATTTTTTAAAAGATTCCATTGTTTGGACCTGAGAAAGATCCCTGGCATAGGCGAATTCTCAAGAGAAGTAGTAGTCATTATAATTTGATAGAACTTGGGCTCTGTAATTATAGCAAAATCAAGATCAAGAACTTTTCGCAAGAGTGCATGATGGCCCTGATTCATCAACAATTCGATTTGTACAGCTACCTGCCCCTGCATGGATACAACAAAATGAGCTCGCGATCTATTAGTCTTGAGGACTGCTTCTATCACTTCCACATTTTGTTCGTTAAAGGCTCTCGCTAAGATAGGAACAAGGAAATTAAAAAAGGCTTGTTCATTCAATACTTGCAGCACATTAGAAAAAGCACGCAGACCTTCTATTATACCTTCGACATTCCACTGTTCAAAATCTTCGTGTAATTGATGAAGGTACTGGGATACCATGAAACTGTAAGGTGTCGTTCTGTATATTTCGTGCAGTTCTGAGGAATCTTTTGTAACAAGTTCGCTGATTCGTTGGGATTCCTGAGGAGTTGCAAAAACCTGATTCAAGTTTTCCCTGAGACTCTCTACACTCTTAGGATGAGAGTCCAATACTCTCCGACATTGAGCAATCCTTTCTGTTAATTCCACTTGCTCACACGTAGCGGCTCTGGCTTGGTTTATTTGGATTCTTCTCTGCAATGTGGCTATCCGGTTCTGATACACTTCAGGAGCTTCAGCCTCCGCCATTTGCTGAAGTTGGTTATTTGCAAGCCGATCGCGTCCTGTTGCTTGCCTAAACTCGTTCCGTCCGCCGAGCGGAAGATAAGCATCTATAATTGGAAGAAGTGCTATTGGAAAATCATTTAATGAAGCCATATAAATTTTATCCTTTTTTAAAAAGTATTGTAACATATTAAATTATAAAAATAAATTACTATTTTTATTCAATAACTATAAACATTATTTTAATTTTGCTGTTTTCTGTTTTTTTTAGTATTAAAAAATTTATAATTATTGTATAATTGACTAAATTAAAAAAAGGAATATTATGAGTTCTGTGCATCATGATTTATCAAAAAATGCTGAAATCTTACAGTTTTGTAAGATTGTCGCTTCCGAGCTTCCTAACATTAACAAAGACAACCCTTTATGTATACATGTTCGGAAAGCAAATCAAGCTCTTGCAGGAATTAATAAGTATGGAATCACAATACCCTCTAATTGCGCCAATAAACAATTAGATACGGGTATGCTATTAGAGCGGATTGGAATGATCGCCGAGAGCGCGGTTGAATCGATTCAAGCATCGCTCAGACAAATCAAACGGGATGCCGCTGCGCTGTCTCTTCCAATAGAGGTTCAAGACGAACCCTCAGAGTTAGTTAGTAGAGTTACAGTGGCTGCATCCGAAACTCTTTCTTTGCCGCCTAATGAAAAGCAATTGAGACAAGAGATTAAGGAGACGCCTTTAGCAGTCAATGTAACGGATGGGCAGCTTTTGGAATGTTTGCTCTCGACTCCTAGCAATAAAGATGTTGGATTCTTTCTTCAATCGATTCGGAGCGAAAGTGGATTACATAGAGTGCTAAAAAAAGGCGATTCTTTAGCTCTTTTAGCATTCTCAGCATTGCTCGAAGAGAAAATTTCTGAATTCCAATGCGCCACTTTTTGCCTATTCTATTCAGCTATGGATCAATTCGTGAAACATCCCATTTTTTATCGGCAGCTGCAGAATGAATATGCAAGCTCTCAAAACTGGGGGAATAAAGAGTTCGAGGATTCCTATGATTTTGATTTACACATCCGTATTTGCAATCTGTGGGGTTCAAATGAAGAGGATGAAGCGATTTGGAAACACCTTTTTGGAAATGAACGTTGGCAGGAGCTTAGCGCTAAATTGCGAGAAAGGCTTCGAGCTCTCCCTCTTTCAGAACAAACGGCTCTCTTAATTCCTGTAGGGATGAGAAGCATGCATAACCTTTCTCCCATTTTAGGGCGGATCAGCGATATCAGTTCCACGCCTTTTGTCCGTCTGCTTATGCTGGGTGGATCAGATACAATATCTCCTCAAGCTCACGTTTTAGTTCCTTCCTTTTCAATTTTAAAAATTGTTTTTGATTTAATCTCTGCTCAAAAACCGATGGATGTAAGGCCGGTCATAGGCGATTGTACGCCCGAATTTATTTTAGAACATAAGAAAAAAGGAGTTCGGATCGTCCAAGTAAGCGCCCCTTTTGCTCCGTGTCCTAAAACCGCGGATGGGTTTGCTACAGGCGGACCCTTTGCCTTTACCATTCATGATGGGTATCATTTATATCGAGATAACCTCCTTTCTCAAAGAGATCGCGATGCAATCCTTTACATCATCTCTTTTCTTCAAGAACAATTTCCATCTGAAGGCAAGTATTTATCTTTAGAGGGGGGTCAACGTCAGTCAGAACTGGGTAGAACTCTTATTTGGGGACTTGCCGATGGAGAGCTTCATAATTCTGAAAAATCTTGTTTTGGAGCGTTATTTGAAACACAAACATGGAAAGACCATCCCATTGGTTCCGAAGTAGTGGAAGGGCTCATGAAAAATATGGTGGAGGAGCCAGATACATGGAGCCGACTTGGGATTTCTAAAGATGATTTGCTCAAGAGGCAGAAAGGAATATGCAAACATTATGAAAGGGAAAGAGAAGAAGCCAAAACCACTTCAAATTGATCATTTCAGAAAGAGATCGATTGGATGATGCCGCCGCCGAGGCATAGCTCGCCATTGTAGAAGACGACCGATTGGCCCGGAGTGACGGCCCGTTGGGGGGTGTCGAAATGGACTGTGGCGATGCCTTCTTCGAGAGTGAGAGTGCAGGGCTGATCCGATTGCCGGTATCGCACTTTTGCTGCGCAGCGGTTCTGCGGCGCGCTTTGCCAAGTGAGAGAAGTAGCTTTGAGGGATGTGGAAAAGAGAGCTGGATGGGATGCGCCCCTCTCCACAAAAACGGTATTGGTTTTAAGATCTTTTCCGACGACGTACCAGGCGTCTCCTTCGCCGCCAAGCCCCATCCCTTTGCGCTGTCCGAGAGTGTAGTAGGCAACGCCGATATGTTCCCCCACAAGAGTGCCATCGAGAGTTTTGAAGGGCCCTGGCTGGCTTCCCAAATATTGGGAAAGAAAGGGTCTAAAATCCCGTTTGCCGATGAAGCAGATCCCCGTGCTGTCTTTCTTTTCAGAAGTGGCAAGGTTCCACTTGCGGGCAATTTCCCTCACCTCTTTTTTCAGGAGATGGCCAATGGGGAAAAGAACTCTTTTAAAGGCTTCTTTGCCTACCGCATGGAGAAAATAGCTCTGGTCTTTTTCTGGATCGAGCCCCTTCAATAATCGATGTTCTCCATCCAGTCTGCAGTAGTGGCCCGTCGCTAAATAATCGGCCCCTAATTCGATAGCCTTATCAAGGAAAACTTTGAATTTGATCTCCCGATTGCAGAGAATATCGGGATTGGGGGTGAGTCCTGCAGCATAATCAGCAAGGAATTGTTGGAAAACCGACTGTTGATACTCTTCTACAAAATTGACTGTATAGTGGGGGATCCCGATTTGCTCGCAAACCCGCGTCACATCTTCATATTCTTGAGAGGCTTTGCAAACACCCCGCTCATCGACTTCTTCCCAGTTCTTCATAAAGAGGCCAATGACCCGAAATCCCGCCTCTTTTAACAACAGGGCGGAAACCGACGAATCGACCCCTCCCGACATCCCCACGACAACTGTTTTCATGCTAGATAGTATAGGCGATTTAATCGGTTTCTTTCACCAATTTTTATTTTATTAAAACTAATCGATTTTTAATTAATATTGTTGAATAGTTATATATAAAATTAAAAGGTTTTTTTTAAGTCTTTAAAAATAGACGATGGTATAATTCAACAGGCGCTCCAGAAGCATGAAACGGTCATCAAAGCCAATGACTTGATGAAGAGTGGTGAGTATGAATTCTATTTCATAAGCTTAAGTTGTTTTAGAGTTATGCAATAATCCCCGTTGGACCGGCCTCTTGAATTCTTCTTTGTCATTTGTTAAAGGTGTTAGCAGTGAAAATATGGATTCGGCTCATTTTTTTTCTTTTTTCGATCTTCCTTTTCGACCGTTAGGCCCGAAGGTCTCTAGCCGGATGGTGGCGGGCAAGGAACTGATGTTCGTCGAACATCGGGTGAAGAAGGGGCATCGATCAAGTCAGGAAACGCATGAAAGTGAACAATTGACTTTGGTTCTCGAGGGACATTTGCGCTTTACAACCGGAGACAAAGTCTATGAATTGAAGCGAGGCGATTCTCTGTTGATCCCCGCGGGCGTTCCTCACCAGGGCGAAGCAATAGAGGATAGCAGAGTCATCGAGGTATTCAGCCCCCCTCGCCAAGAGTGGACTTCGCTTCTCTCATAATTTTTTAAGCCGCTCGATCCGCTCCTCGATTGGAGGGTGGCTGGCGAAAAGAGAGAGGAGCCCGTTATTGGATGGATGAGAAATCTTGAAGGCAGCCATTGCGGGGTTTTCCGCACGGGGGTCTCGGATCTCCTGGAGGACGCGGAGAGTCTGCAACGCCGAAATCATCGAATCTTTCCCAGCTAAGCGAGCGCCCCCAGCATCGGCCCTAAATTCTCGGAAACGGGAATAGGCTGCGATCAAGATTGATCCGAGGATCATAAAAACCGTCTGGAAAAGATAGGTGAAAAGAATAAAGCTCATATAGCTGCCGCCTGAGTTCGATTCCCGGTTCCTTCCAAAACCTGAGAGAAGCATAGCGAGAACGCGGGCGAGGAACATCACAAAAGCGTTCACAACTCCTTGTAAAAGGGTCATCGTAACCATATCGCCATTTGCGATGTGGGAAATCTCATGTCCGAGGACCCCTTCGATTTCCGATTCTTTCATCCGGTTCAAAAGACCAGTTGAAACTGCGACGATGGACCTGCTCTGGGTCGGTCCTGTTGCAAATGCATTGACTTCATTGGAACGATAAACCCCCACTTCAGGCATAGAAGAGAGGCCCGATTTTCTTGCAAGGCGATGGACGATTTCAAGAAGCTGCTTGTGCTCTGGGTCGTGGGTTTTGGGATCGATCACTTGGACGCCCATCATCCATTTGGCCATGACGCGGGAAAGAGCGAGAGAAATAAAAGCGCCTCCCATCCCCCAAATAAGGCAGAAGATCATCAATTCCTTGTAATTGATCCCATATGCGTTCAAATAGGGATTGATGTTGAAAAGGCTAAGAACAATCGAGATCATGAAGATCACGAGGAAGTTCAGAGCGAGGAATAGAGCGATTCTCTTGAACATGGCCATGACAAACCTACTTTTTTATGTTCATTTTACCTTTTTTTCCATTTTCGATTGCATGAAAAATTCGTTTCTGTCATGTATTCGGTGAAATTAACAAAAACCCCTCCAGAAGTATCTGACAAAGGGATTTTTGAAAAAAATATCTCGTAGTTTTCGGTGGTCATACATGGGCAGAACGCTTCTCAAAGTGGATGGAAAAAATCAGGAAGTCGCTATGAACAGAATCAAAAAAGCGTTAGGAGATGACTGCGCTTGTTTTGTTCTGATTACCTGTTCAGAGCCAGGAAAGGATGGAAACATGGCAGTGGAATTGAACTACGAGGGGGATGAGACTCTCGCAGCTTTCCTCGTCGACAATGCGAGCCAAGTTTTTGACGCTAGGATCCAACAAAGAGAATCGAAATAAGAAGAACCTATCTCAATAAAATTTTTCGTCGAGTTTTTGGATTATTTTGGCCGCTTTTCGACTTCAAAGCTTGGGGGGCCATATACTGTTGTCGATATTGCCCCCCAAGTCTTGAATCGAAAATCGGCTCAAAAGAACCGAAAAATCGACTGAAACTTTTTGTTGAGATAGGTTCAACCCTTGATTCCTATTTCCTCTCATTCTATGATCGAGCCAAAGACAAGGGCTCTTTAATTATGTCGCCGTCGCTTTCTCAATTGAAAAAATGGGCTGAAAAAAATCGGGCCCAAATCAAAAAAGAATATTTCGAATTCCTCCGTTTCCAATCGATTAGCACCGATCGAAAATATGAAAAAGAGGTGAGATCTTGCGCCTCTTGGCTCAGAGAATATATCGAGAAATATACGGGGATGAAATCGGAGTGTATCGAAACAGAAGGGTATCCTCTCGTATATGCGGAGAATTTACATGCGGGCAAAGGGGCATCTACAATGGTCCTTTACGGCCATTACGATGTCCAGCCTGTCGATCCGCTCGATCTTTGGAAAAGCCCTCCCTTCGAGCCGACAGAAAGGAATGGCCTCATTTATGCAAGGGGCGCATCCGATGACAAAGGACAGATATTCTACGCGATTTTAGCTGTCAGATGTTGGAAAGAATTAGGGTTCAAGTTGCCCATTAATCTCAAATTTTGTATCGAAGGGGAAGAGGAGTCAGCGAGCGTGGGATTGTCAAAATCTCTTCCTAAATTAAAAGAGAAGCTAAAAGGAGATTATCTCCTCGTCGTCGATTTTGGATCGATCGATTCATCGACTCCTGCCATAACGCTAGGAGCGAGAGGACTCGCTGCGTTAGAGGTGACTTTGACTGGATCTACAAGCGATCTCCATTCGGGCAGTTACGGCGGCATCGCCTACAATCCCAACCGCGCGTTAGCGGAACTTCTCGCCAAAATTTGGGATGAAAAGAATAAGATCCGGATTCCGGGATTTTACGACGATATCGTCGAAATGGACGAAGAAGAAAAAGAGAGTTTGAGTTTTGAAAAGGAGCGCTACTCGGAAGAGCTCGGCATCGATGTGCATGGGGGAGAAAAAGACCGGACATTGAAAGAGGCGAATTATCTACGGCCTACTTTAGAGATCAATGGGATGTTTGGGGGTTATACGGGCCCTGGGACTAAAACGGTGATCCCCGCTAAGGCAACAGCTAAGATCACATGCCGTCTTGTCCCCAATCAAGATCCCCAAAAAGTGGCCCGCAAGGTTGAAGAATACTTGAAGAAACATGTCGTGCAGGGAATGAAAATCAAGGTCGAATATTTCGGCGGAGAATGCGCCTATCGAGGGAATCCCGAATCGAAATTGGCGAAAGCGATTATGAAAGCGGCAAGCGAAGTGACAGGAAAGCAATGTGTCAAAATTCTCTCTGGCGGTTCGATCCCGATCATCTCCCAATTTGTGAAAATTACTGGCGCCGAGGTGATTGGAATGGGTTATGCGCTTCCCTCGGATAATGTCCATGCGCCGAATGAAAATTTTGATCTGGATCGTTTCGAAAAGGGGTTTTTGACTGTATCTCGAACATTTGAGTTTTTATGATTGAGCGGATCTTGCGATTGGTTCAGAGCGAGCAGGAAGAGAAGGAGATTTTCTTCTGGAGTCTTCTAGGTCCCATCTCGCTCCTTTGTACGATTTCCATATCGGGAGAGCTCGATCTCCTTTTCATGGCAATGGCGGGCCTGTATCTCACAGCTCGGTTCCAAAAGAGGGGATTCATCTATTCACTCATCTTGCTTGTCGCCGGATCGCTCATCCGACATGCATTTATCAAATCTCATCATCTTTGGGAATGCGGACTCGAAGCTTCCTTAGGGGTTGCTTTCCTCATTTCATATCTCGCCTTCCAGCAAGGGGTATCGTTTCTCCACTCTCTCACAACTCAAGTTGAAGCTCACTCCTCTTCCATAAAAAATCTCGAAGAAGAGCTCGTGAAAGAAAAGGAGGAAAAGGGGGTAGCCCATGTTGCCTTCCAAGAAAAAATCCATTTTCTCCAAAAGGAGTTAGATGAGCTGCAAAAAACCCACTCTTCTATCCTCATTCTCAATGAAGTCCTCCGGAAAACGGGGGCCCGTCTTACAGAGGAGAAGGAAACGGTTTCAGAAATGTCTCTCAACCAGCTAAGAAAAATTGGGGAATTGGAACTAAATTTTCAAGCTGCATCAAGGGAACTCGAGAGGCTCAAAAATAGTTCTGAACTCACTCTGGAAAATAAACAGCTCCAAGATGAGCTCAACGCTTCCCGCATCCAAAAAGAGCAAACCCACCTGATCAATGAAACTCTCGCGCGGCTCCATGCAAAGGAGTGTTTAAAATCAACCGTCTGGAATGAGGAAAAATCGAAACTCAACCAGGAACTAGCATCTCTTCGAAATGAGTCGGAGATGCTCCTTAAAGAAGCGCAAACAGAAAGGAATTTGTTGCGAGAGAGGCTCTCTGCCGAAATCCAATCTCTTTCCGAAGAGAATGGCGCATTGCGGGAAAAACTGGAAAGCTTAAGTCTTGTTCAACCGGTCCAGATGAGCGAAATTGCTGAAAATGAGAGAAAGGAGCTTGTGGAGCAGTTGGGGTTTGCCCATGAGAAAATCAAAACTTTGTCTCAGGTCGATGCGCTGTTCAAGCAGCTGAAGAAGCAGTTTGAGGAGAAAAATCAAATCTTGCATCAGACCCGATCTGAATTATTCAAAACGGATACGGAACTCCAGACTTTGAAGATGGAGCATGAGCAATGGATAAATCAGCCGAATCCCCCGGATGTCAAAGCAGAGCTAGATCTCCTAAGCCATGAGGTAACGGCTCTTGAAAAAGAGAACCGGGATCTTCAAGATCTCGTGACAATGCTCTCTAAATTATAGTGAGGACTTCGCAGCCGGAGGGGGTGATGAGAATGGTGTGCTCCCATTGGGCTGACGGTTTCCCGTCTTTCGTCCGGACAGTCCACCCATCTGTTTTATCGAGGATAGCATCTCGGACGCCTGCATTGATCATCGGCTCGATCGTGAAGGTCATGCCAGGCGCGAAAGGGATTTTAACATCGTTGTAATGGTGGGGGACTTCTGGCGCTTCATGGAAAGCGATCCCAACGCCGTGGCCGACAAATTGGTTGACGACAGAACAATCGTGGAGACGGGCGTAATCTTCGATCGCTTTCCCAATTTCCCAGAGTTCTCCTCCCGGGCGGCATACCTTGATTGCGCGGAGGAGGCATTCGAGCGAGACGTCGACGACCCTCTTTTTTTCTTCGGTGGTTTCGCCGATGATCACCATCCGGCTCGTATCGCCAAAGTACCCATCGACGATGCAAGAGACATCGATATTGACGATGTCCCCTTCTTTCAAGGGTCTTTTATCGGGAATTCCATGGCAGATCACTTCATTCAAAGAGGTGCAAATCGTTTTTGGATAGGGGGGCTGCCCATAGCCGAGAGGGGCAGGTATCGCCCCCATTTTTTTATGGAGTTTGCGGGAGAGCTCATCGAGTTCGAGAGTCGTGACCCCAATTTTGGCCGCATCGCAGAGCTCATCGAGGATCTGGGCCGTAATTTTGCATGCGGTCCTGATTTTATCGATCTGCGCTTCAGTTTTTAAGATGATGCTGTAGTCGTGGAGATACTGTTTGGCTAACGTATCGAGCTGAGGCAATTTTGGATAGTGGCATTTCTTCCATTTTTGTCCGCTGCCGCACCAACAAGGGTCATTTCTCGTCATCATAAAACCATTCTATCATAGTGAACTTTGTGAAGGAAGAGGCCATGCGCTGGAGCGGTGACCCCGGCGAGCTTCCGGTCGCGGGAGGCAAGGAGGAAGGGAATCGAGTTTTCGGGGAGTTTCCCACATCCGATATAGAGGAGAGTTCCGGTGATATTCCGGACCATTTTGTAGAGGAACCGATTGCCAGAGATGGCAATTTGAAGCCTGCCTAAGGAAGGCTCTGTGAATTCGATTTTCTCGATCGTGCATACCGTATTTTTTTCTGGTTCATTGGCAAAGGCGGTGAAATCATGAGTGCCGAGAAAATCTTGGGCCGCTTGTTTCATCCGGTTCAGGTTGAGCGGAGTATGGCAATGCCATGAGTAGAGACGGTAAATCGGCTCTTGGACAGGGGAGAGGCAGAGGCGGTAGCGGTACTCTTTTAGGGCCGCATCCAAAGTGGGATGGAATTCTTTTTCCTCGAGTTGGATCAGCCGGATATCGGGCGGTAGGAGGGCGTTGAAAGCGCGGAGGAGATTTTTCCCAGCCGAACGAAACTGGATCACCTGCCCTTCGGCATGGACCCCGCGGTCGGTGCGGCTAGCCGCTTCAATCGGCCCCTTTTCCCCTGTGATTTTGAAAAGGGCCTGCTCGAGCGATTCTTGGATGCTAGCCCCTTCTTTGGTCTTCTGCCAACCCAAATAGCGGGTCCCATCGTAGGAAATGATCCCTTTGTACGATTTCATCATTGATTGCTGACAAAGGCGCTGACGCCGCTCAAGAACATCTGGACAGCGATCAAGGTTAAGATGAGCCCCATGAGCCTTTCGAGAGCCATGATCCCTCTCCATCCCAAAACATTTTTTAAGAAGGAGGAGGACATGAGGATCACGAGGGAGGCGCACCAGGCGAGCATGATAGCTCCTACCATGATCCAGTTGTTTTCCTCTTGTTTGGTATAGATCATCACAGCCGACAAGACGGAAGGGCCTGCTACGAGGGGGACTGCCAGCGGAACGATAAACGGCTCAGCTTCATGAGGCAGCGCTTCATTCGAATCATGGTGGGAAGGGAAGATCATTTTCAAGCAGATAAGAAAGAGGATGATCCCTCCGGCAATCTGGATCGTATCATTCGTAACATGCAGGAAACCCATCAATGCGTCCCCGATAAAATTGAAGACGATGATGATAAAAAGGGCGATGATCATCTCCCTAAAGATGACGACCCGCTGCCGTTTTGGGTCAACCCCTTTCAAAAAACTAATGTAGAAAGGGATGTTCCCAATCGGATCCATCAGAAGGAACAGGGAGAAGGCAATCGATAATAGCGACATAATTTCATAATAGGGCATTCCCCCCCATCTATGCAATTACTTAGCGTTAGTTTCGATTTGGGTCCAGAGCTGGCTCATAAATTTTTTTTGCTCGGTATTGAGGCTGCTCAGGGCTACGATGCAGTCGCTATTCTTGTAAAAGGCCGACTTGGTCCAATTCGCAGAACCAGTGATGAGGATCCTTTCATCGATGTAGATAAATTTGTGGTGAAGAAGCTGAACTCCTTTGCTTACAAGTATTTGTATTCCAGATCTCTTGAGGGCATCGACTGTTTTAGCGCTGGCGCCAAAACTGGAGTGCATATCGACTACGACTGAGACGGAAACGCCTCTTTTATGGGCCTGGATCACTTCTTCGAGGAGCTGGGGATGGGTGAAAGTGAAGAGAGCGATCCGGATCGACTTGTGGGCCGATCGGATCTTTTTCCGAAGATCGCTTAGTGCGTGGCCGCGAGGGTCGGGGAGAAGCCAGATTTCAACTTCCTGCCCGCCTACAGTTGCTCGGAGGTAGCCTGGAGTCAAGGGGCGGTGCTCCTTTAGGAAATGGGCGATTTTTTTATTCTGGAGGCCGATGACGAGATTATCATGCATCCGGAGCGATGCGGAGGTCATATTGGCAGATCCGATGAAGACAGTCTCATCGTCGAGGATGAGGATCTTTTGGTGCATAAGTCCGGGGAGTTTCACCGGGTGGATATCGCCCCCTTCAAGGAATTTTTCCACTTTTGGGGATCCCTTTACATCGTAGTAAACAGTGATGGGGATCTCTTCCTCCAATTTTTTGGAAAGGGCGGAGATGATCGCCCCGTCGCTTAGGCCGAACATGACGAGATAGACCGATGATTTGGCCCCTTGGATCGCTTCCAAAAGGGTATAGCGGAGGTCTTGTTGGCATTGGTTGGAATAGAGGCGGATTGGGTCTTCTGGCTTAGGGAGGTTCGGTGCGAATGAATGGGAGACAAACCAGAAGCAGAATAGAAGGACAATTCCAAATGAGAGTGGAATGCCCCATCTTTTAGGTGGAGGACGTTTTTTTTGTTGAGGAGGAGGAGGTCGTCTAATTTTTTTTTTAAAGAACATAGAGGTAGTTAATACTACCTCTAATCAATACCATTAAATCTTTTTTCCTGCTTGGCGCATTTTTCGCACAGCAGCGGTAGTCCCTTTTTTGTCGATGGTCCGGATGGCCGCGGCAGAAAGGCTGAGGGTGACGAACCGGTTTTCTTCTGGGATCCAAACGCGCTTTTTCTTCAGGTTGGGCAAAAAGCGGCGGTTGGTGCATCCAGTAATTTTTAGACCGATCCCTTTTTTCTTCTTCGCAATACCGCGCAGGGCGTAGCTTCGTCCAAAGCTCGGTTTTCTTCCAGTGTAAGCACAAGTTCTAGGCATAGGATCCTCTTATTTTGAGGCTACATAATAGCAAGTAAACCCTTTTTAGGCAAATAGGTTCTCTGTTATAAATAAAAATTATGAATCATACTATCCGGCGGATTGAACAAGTCTCGCTCCAATCGGACCCTTTTCCCTATTTTTATATTGAAAATATCTTTGAGGCGAGCGGCCAGAGATGGAATTTAATCTTGGATCAGGAACACTTGATCCGCCTCCCGTTTGTCCAGCAGCTTTTTTGGATGAAATTCTGCCAAGCTTTTAGCGAAGGAAAACTCCTTTGATCAATTTGTGAAAAATTCAAGATCAAAGAGAAGATTTTCAGCGTGGCGCAGCTGACTTTAGACAAGGAAGAATATTCGATCGAGCGGCATGTCCTCGCCCTCACCCTTTGGCGCTCTTAATAATTTCCCATTCGGGCAGGGTGGTATAGGACATTTGCAATGGCTTCAACTTAATAAAAACACCCGATTGATCATATTGGGCGTTTCTGTTAAGTTAAGAAAATGAGACCTAAAAATAGCCTAAAAGCTCTAACACCTCTTCTCAAGAAGCCTTGCTTTACCTCAAAGGAAGCGGCATCCCTTGGCGTCTCTTCTGCCATCCTTGGCCACTACATCAAGGCAGGCAAACTCAAAAGACTAACCCGAGGTGTGTATCAAACTACATCCAATCCCCTTTCCGTCGGACGATGGACCGATCTCATTGAGGCCGTCTATGCCACTAGAGGTACAATTTGCCTGATTTCAGCTCTTGCCATATACGATCTCACAGAGGAGATTCCCCGTCAGCATTGGATCGGGATTAGACACGGAACCACAGCCAAAGGCAACCGCCAAATCAAAATCATCCGTTTCCGCAATATGGAAATAGGAAGAACCGAGATCAAACTTGAGGGCGTCAAAGTTGCTATTTTCGACCGAGAGCGAACCTTAATCGATTCTTTTCGCCTTCTTAGCCAAGAAACCGCGATTAAAGCTCTAAAATTAGCCATAGCTCTTGGTGGCAAGAATCGGATCGATCTAAAGAAACTCGAATCGTATGCTAAAAAGCTTCGATTTGACATCACCCCATACCTACTAAGTGCGACCATATGATTGAACAAACCCTTAAAGACCGTCTACAAACAATCGCAAAAGAAAAAGGCATTCCTTTCAATGCCTGCTGGAAACAGCTCCTTCTGGAACGTTTTCTTGCCCGCCTGGGACAATCATCTCATATCGACAAGTTCATCTTTAAAGGAGGTTTTCTCCTAGCCTATCTTATGAAGATAGGACGAGAGACAATAGACCTTGACTTTCTTCTCACAAGTATGAAAGCAGAAAAGAAACAACTTCAAAAAATTCTAGAGGAGATCTCCTCAATTTCCTGCAATGATGGATTTTCTTTTTCCTTTGCGAGCATCGATATTTTGTCTCAGCCACATATGAATTACCCAGGATTTAGGATCACCTTGAACGGCTCCTTCATCAAGATGAAGGATAAGATCCATATCGACATTGGCATAGGAGATTCGGTCAATCCCAGACAATTTGAAATCAAACTCTTTCATTACAAAGGCAAACCATTCTTTGAAAAGTCCACCTCTCTTCTTACCTATCCTCCCGAAACAATCTTTGCTGAAAAATTGGAAACGATCCTCTCTAAAGGTTCCCGAAATAGCCGAATGAAAGACTTTCACGATCTCTTTCTTTTAGCGAATAGTCAACTACTTGATCTGAAAAAGCTCAAAAAAGCGATCTCCCAAACCTTTTCAAACAGAGGGACATCGCTTACCTATATTCATTTTGATCAGGATGGGATAAAAACTCTCCAAAAGTTATGGACAGCTCACCTCCAAGGGTTAGGTGATTTAACCCAAGAGTTGGGACTTCCGAGCAGTATCGAAAAATTGATTGAGCAAATCAACAAAGGCTTAGGGAGTTTGATCTCTTGAAAAAAAAAGCCTTTCTCACCCTTTGGCGTTCTTAATAATTTCCCATTCGGGCAGGGTGGAGGATAGAGAGAGGTGTCTAGCTCTGATTCTTAACCTCATAGCCGATTGTTCCTTCTTTGGGGCAGGTGAGGAGGAGTTCCGAATGGGGAGGGACTTTCTCTTCGAGGATGGCAGTAGCGAAGAGTTGGACCACTTCTTGCTGGATGAGCCGTTTGAGAGGACGGGCGCCAAAAGAGGGATCGTAGCCTTCTTCGGCCAGGTGTTTGAGCAGCTGAGAGTCCCACTTCAGAGAGACATGCCTCTCCTCGAGACGGGAGGCGACCCGTTTGAGTTGGAGAGCGACGATTTTCTCCATATCTTGAAGTTTGATCGGAAGGAAAGGGAGAATTTCATCGAGCCGGTTGAGAAACTCAGGGCGGAAAGTCGCTTTAAGGACCG